>DASSOY010000004.1 GCA_035700025.1 Bacillales bacterium
CTTGCTGAATGGCAACACCGGAGCGATCGTTGCTTGAGCTGGCAGTCCGGCGGACGTGATTTTTTCGAGCGCCTTCAGTCGTGCCGGAATCGGCGGTGCCCCGGGCGTGAATTTTTTACGAATCTGTTCCAAATCGGTTTCGATTGTCATGCTGATCCGGATCCGGTCTTTCAACTCCGCGAACAAGTCGATATCCCGCGTTACGAGCGGTCCGCGCGTTTGCACGAACAGGAAATCCGGTTTTTCCTCTGCCATCACCTCAAGCAACGATCGGGTGATGCTTTCTTTATGTTCGATTGGCTGGTACGGGTCGGTGCTCGAAGACATGAAAATCGTCACCTTCCCTTTCTTTTTCGCCTTCCGTAATTCTTTTTTCAACAACGCAGCCGCTCCGGTTTTCACGTCGATCCACGTTCCCCATCTTTCTTCGCGGAACAAGGCGATCGGCATTTGCTGCACGTAACAATAAGAACAACCGTAGGCACAGCCCATGTACGGGTTCAAGGAATGAGAATAACCTTCCAAGTAGCCGGTGGCGGGCGTTAAGATGCGCTTCGGTTGCCGTCGGGCGATCTTCTTTTTCACGGTTGGCCCCCTGAAATTGATTATGATTCTTAATCAATAGTCATCAAAATCTTTAATTTTCTTAATCATAGTCCCGCGCTACAATAAAAGCAAGAAAGGAGTGGGGACGATGGATTTTCGCCCGGGGTTAGAAGGGGTTATCGCTGCGGAAACGTCCTTGAGCTTGATCGACGGCGAGGCGGGGAAGCTGTTGTATCGAGGTTTGCCGGCCGGGGAGCTCGCCGGGAAACGCTCATTTGAAGAGGTTGCGCATTTTTTGTGGAGCGGGGTGTCGGATGAGCACGCGCGGGAAGCATTTTGTAAACACCGCGAGTTGCCTTCTTTTCTAAAAAAATTGCTGGATGGGCTCCCGGTGGACATGGGCATGATGGAGTCTTTACGGACGGCGGTTTCAGCCCTCGGGTCCGGCGCAGGCTGGCCTCCGACGCCGGAAGAGGCGCTCGCGCTCACGTCCGTCGTGCCGACGATCCTCGCCTACCGCTGGCGCCGCGTGAACGGCTTGGCGCCGGTTTCGCCTGACGGCGAACTTGGCCACGCCGCCAACTACTTGTACATGCTGACCGGGGAGCGGCCAAAACCGGCGCATGCCGAGGCGTTGGAAGCGTATATGGTGCTGACGATGGAGCATGGGCTGAATGCGTCGACGTTCGCGGCGCGCGTGATCACGTCGACGCAGTCGGACCTGTATTCGGCGGTGACCGGTGCCGTCGGCGCAATGAAGGGGCCGTTGCACGGCGGGGCGCCGACCGGCGTCGTGCGAATGCTCGACGCGATCGGGACGCAGGCCAACGCGGAGCGTTGGCTGCGGGAGACGCTGGAGCGCGGCGAGCGGCTGATGGGCTTCGGGCACCGCGTGTATAAGACGCGGGATCCACGGGCGGTGGCGCTGCGCGAAGTGACGGAACGGCTCGCAGGAGACGATCCGTGGTTTGCGCTGGCGATCGACGTGGAGCGGGAGGCGACGCGGCTGCTGGAGGAGTATAAACCGGGACGCCGGTTGTATGCGAACGTGGAGTTTTACGCGGCAGCGGTGTTGCGCGCGGTAGCATTGCCGGAGGCGTTGTTCACGCCGACGTTTTCGGCGGCGCGAACGGTGGGATGGACGGGGCATGTGTTGGAGCAAGCGAGCTGCAATCGCATCTTTCGGCCGAAGGCACGGTACGTTAATTAAACGTTTGTTTAAAACGCGATACAGCCGGGAGAGCCTAGCTCTCCCGGCTGTTGGTATTATTGCGAATCGATCATGACAGTCGCTATTTTGGATCAAATGGCCGAGCTACAAATATAATCGATCACTGAGAACGCTATTTTCTTAAAAACCGTGAAAATGATCATGATTTTCACGTGATTTTGGGAAATAAGGTTCCTCATGCACGATTTCATCGGAATCCGTGACTTTTCACGAAAATAACGCTTCTCATGAGCGATGCGCGCTCAAATCCTGTCCATCGTTTCTAACGAATCAAATATGACAGCAACCCGAACAAAATAAACAACGTGATCAATCCCCACACAACTTTTTTCGCTGTTGCCTGCCTTTTCAGCCGCTTTTTCCAGCGATCCGGGTCGAACGTGACCGTCGTGCCTTGATAATGACCGCGCGTGCGCGAACGCGAATTGGGATACCAGGAGTAACCAATCGGCACACGGGACAATACTGGCGGGGCAATCAACAGCCCGCCGATGAATCCGAATAAGTGAGCGACAATGTTCACATTCGATGTGAAGAACGTTGAGATGAGCGAGAAGATCAATATCGTTATGATCAGTTGCGAATTCATGCGATCAATGAGGTCTTTGCGGAACAAGACCATGTACACGTAAATGCCGAACAAGCCGAAAATCGCGCCGGAAGCGCCGAGCGATTGATAAGTGAGCGGTTCAAGCCAATACGTGGCGAGGTTGCCGATGACGCCGCAGAACAGAAAGGCAAGTACGAAAAGAAATTTCCCGAGAATTCGTTCAAGCGCAGGCGCGAACAATATAATGGAAAAACAATTAAACAACACGTGGAAGAAAGCATAATGAAGAAAGATTGGCGTCACGAGCCGCCAATATTCTCCCATGGCGATGCCTGCGTTTGCTTCGACCATAAATGAGAGCACGGATCCGCCTGCCATTTGAAAATGAACGAGCAGAAAAATGATCAGGTTAATCGCGACGATGAGTGAAACCATCGGGTAATTGCGGAGAAATGACCGGAAATCTTCGTTGCGGATGAACATCGGATCGCCTCCTTCGCGGCACAACAATTGCGTTTATTTTACCATAAATGTTGTGAAAGATAAGGGTACAAGTCTATGCTATGCTTAAATGAGAGATTGTAGACACGAGAGGAGGCAGTACGGTGATCGTTGGCATCGGCATGGATCTCGTTGAGCTGGATCGGATAAAATCGGCAGCCGAACGGCAGCAGCGTTTTGTGGACCGGATTTTGACGAAGCGGGAAAAACATACATATGAAGGTTTAAAACCGGTGCGCAAGCTGGAATATCTCGCCGGGCGTTTTGCTGCGAAGGAAGCGTACGCGAAAGCGGCTGGGTGCGGCATTGGGGCGGAACTCTCTTTTCAAGACATCGAGATTGTGCCGGATACGAACGGAAAGCCTTGCATGACGGTGAAAGGGCAAACGAACCTCATTCATCTTTCCATTACCCACTCTCAGCAACATGCCGCGGCGCAAGTTGTCATCGAAAGTTTGTCAGGCTCGTCAGGTTAGTCCGCATATTGCCCGGGTTTGTCTCATATAAATTTAGTGCGGTTAGGGAGGGAGCTATTGTGCATGTCGTAACCGGTGAAGAAATGCATCGAATCGACCGCGAAACGGTGCAAAAGATCGGACTGTCCGGAGAAACGTTGATGGAAAGTGCCGGGCGGGCCGCTGCAGGCAAGTTGATGGGGCGCATCGGCAAAAAAGAAAAAATCGTCGTGTTGGCTGGAACGGGAAACAACGGCGGGGACGGGTTTGTTATCGGCAGGGTGCTGCTTGAGGCCGGGTATGACGCGGAAGTATGGCTCATTCCCCCGCGCAAAAAAATCAAGGGGGATGCCCGTAAGCATTTGGCGATTTACGAGGCAGCCGGGTTTCATGTTGAAACGTACCAAGGAAATGAGGCGCGCCTGGCGGCGTCCCTTGAACGTTGTACAGTCGTTGTCGATGCCATGCTCGGCACGGGGGTCAAAGGGGGCGTGCGCCCGCCTTACAAAGAAATCATTCAGCGGCTGAATGAGGCGAGAGCTCTAACGATTGCTGTCGACGTTCCGAGCGGTGTGCCGTCCGACGGCGAGCGGATCGAGGGTGAAGCGGTGAAAGCCGACTGGACGCTCACGCTCCAATGCCCGAAGACGAGCGCTTTCGTCTATCCGCATGCCTCTTACTACGGCGAATGCGAGACGCTCAACATCGGCATTCCGCAGAAAGTCGTCCGCGCCATTGCGCCCGCCCGGCAGCTGTGGTCGGCTGACGCCTTCCGCCGGCATTTCCCGAAGCGCGCCGCCGATGCCCACAAGGGCAGCCACGGCAAGGGGCTCATCATCGCCGGCTCGCGGGAAATGCCTGGCGCCGCAGCCATGACCGGCGCGGCCGCCCTGCGCGGCGGCGGCGGGCTCGTCACCCTCGCCGTCCCCGCCGCCATTCAGCCGACCGTCGCTTCGCTCCTGCCGGAGGCGACCTACCGGCCGTGCGCATCCGCCGACGGCGCCTTCAGCGGCGAATGGCCGCTGGAAGCCGCCTATGACGCGGTCGCCGCTGGGCCGGGCATCGGTCGCGGCGACGGAGCCGCGAAGCTCGTCGCGGCGCTGCTTCGCGAATGCGAAGCGCCGCTCGTGCTTGACGCGGATGCGCTGTATCCGCTGGATCGGCTGAAGGCGGAGCTGAAGGCGCGGCCGGCGCCGACGGTGTTGACGCCGCATCCGGGAGAAATGGCGCGGCTTACGGGGACCTCGGTAGAGGCTGTGCAAAGCTCGCGATTCCAGTCGGCGCGTGAATTCGCGCGGACGTACGGGGTGTGGCTTGTTTTGAAAGGCCCGTATACGATTGTTTCCGCTCCGGATGGAATGCAGTTTGTGAACCCGACGGGAAACGCGGCTCTTGCCAAAGGGGGGACGGGAGACGTGTTGACCGGACTGATTTTCGCTTTTATTATGCAGCATCCACAAATCCAACCTGCCGTAAGCAACGCTGTTTACTTGCACGGCCAAGCCGCAGACGATCTTGTGGCAAACGGCACGGCGCCGGCGAGTGTGTTGGCTACGGATTTGATCGAACAGTTTGGAGCGTCACTCGGCCGCTTGCTGGCGCACGAAACCCCCGTGCCAACACCTGCACAAATTTTATAAAATCCGGTTACGATTTCGTAGAATAGACGCCCTCCTTTGTCACGATTCGAGACAAAGGAGCTGAACACATGAAGAAGACCTTTTCGCTTCTGATGACGGGGATTTTGTTGATCATGGCGCTGGCTGCCTGCGGACAGAAAAGCCAGGAGGACGTGACCGATTCCTTGCGGAAGAAGCTTGACCATTTAAAGAGTTATAAAGCGGAGGCGACCATGAAGTTGTACGCCGGTGAGAAACCGAGTACGTACGATGTCGAGATTTGGTATGAAAAGCCGGATCACTACCGCATTTACTTGAAAAACAAAAAACAGCATTTGAGTCAAATGATTTTGAAAAACGACGAAGGCGTATTCGTGCTCACTCCGCAGCTGAACAAAAGCTACCGATTTCAGAGCGAATGGCCGGAGAACGGCAGCCAATGGTACTTGTATGAATCGCTCGTCAGGGATATCTTGAACGATCCCGAGCCGTCTTTTGAACGCGCCGACGGAACTTACGTATTCACAACGAAAACAAACTACAAACACAGCGATTTGCAGAAACAAAAAATCTCCTTGACGCAAAAGGATTTAAAGCCGGTGCGCGTGAAAATCATGGACCCGAACGAAAAAGTCGTCGTTGATATGAAATTCAACAATGTAAAATTTAATACCGAATTTGACGACGGCGCGTTTGATTTAAAAAGGAACATGACGAGCGCAAAGCTCGAGGTGCCGGCCATGGCGGGCGAACAGAAGAAGGAAACAGCGATGACCGTGTATTATCCGGAAAATTTGCCTGATAAAACGAAACTTTCGGCAACGCGGGTCAATACGGACGACGGCAAGAAGTATGTGTTCGAGTATTCGGGCGATCATCCGTTCACATTAATTGAAGAGCCGAGCCAGGCATGGACGGAAGCCGTTGAACCGGCAACGGCTCAAGGAACCCCGGTCAACCTTGGGTTTGCGATTGGACACATGACGGATCATTCCATTGAATGGACGTATGACGGTACGGACTTCTTCCTGGCTTCGAAAGAGTTGAGCAAGAGGCAAATGATCGATCTCGCCCGTTCGGTCATGGCCAGACAAGCAAAATGACGCACCTGCTCAGGAACGGACTCCCGAACCTGGGCTTTTTTTTATCATTGACATCGGGAATGCCAAACGCCAATAATGAAAGCAATGAGACCGGATGGAGGGACAACTTTGAAAGCGATAGGGCATTCCCGCGGCACGCGGGCAGTCATTGATCTTGATGCTATCGCGGCCAATTTGAAAAATTTCCAGCGGCATCTCGGCGCGGAAACCGAAATCATGGCAGTTGTAAAAGCTGACGGCTACGGGCACGGAGCGATACAAGTGGCCCGCACGGCGCTTGAAGAAGGAGCCGCCTGGATCGGGGTGGCTTTGCTCGATGAGGCGCTTGAACTTCGCCGCGCCGGCATCGATGCGCCGATTCTCGTGTTTGGCTGGACGCATCCGCACGATGTTCGGCGAGCAGCCGAAAACGACATTGCCGTCACGGTTTTTCAGGAGGGCTGGGTCCGTGATGCAGCGAAAATTTTACAAAAAACCGAGCGGTCGTTGACCATTCATCTGAAGCTGGATACGGGAATGGGCCGTTACGGAGCCAAAGGCGAACAAGAACTGACTCGTCTGTGCAACGAGATCGAGTCGGAACCTTTGATGCATTTACAAGGCGTTTACACCCACTTTGCGACGGCGGACGAGCTGGACTCCGCTTATTTTGACAAGCAGTACCGGTGTTTCTTGTCCATGTTGGACGTGCTTGCCGCACGCGGCGCGAAACCGGACGTCATTCATTGCGGCAACAGCGCGGCTGCGCTGCAATACCCCGATAAAGCCTTTAATCTTGTCAGACTCGGCATTTCCATGTACGGACTCGTACCGTCCGAACAATTGGCCCCTGTGCTTCCGTTTCCGCTGCAAGAAGCCTTTGCCTTGAAAAGCGAGCTTGTGCACGTCAAGTCTTTGGAAGCGGGCGAAGCCGTTAGTTACGGAGCGACGTATGTCGCGGATGAGCCGCAGTGGATAGGAACCGTTCCGATCGGTTATGCTGATGGATGGTTAAGAAAAATTTCCAATGGTGGTTTTGTGCTCGTCGAAGGCATACGAGCGCCGATCGTCGGGCGCATTTGCATGGATGCTTTCATGGTGCGTCTTCCGAAGAAAATGCCGATCGGAACCGAGGTCGTTTTGATCGGAAAACAAGGGGAAAAAGCGATCACTGTCGCCGACCTCGCACGCCAGCTAGACACGATTACTTATGAGATTCCTTGCATGATTAGCGAACGGGTTCCGCGTTTTTTTAAAAAAAATTGAATTGGCAGCAGGAATTTGCGGAATTTTACCGAATTAAAGAACGTGGAGATGCGGCTTTGCAATCAAGTTTTGCCAATGGTAAAATGGGTTTGGGAAAGTTCAGATGTACAGTTGGAGGTGTCTGCTTTTGTCCGATTCAAATTTAAAGAAAATCGTGGTTTCATTGCCGCAGCACATCTTAAATGAGGTTGACGGCATCATGCGGCAGGACAATGTCAATCGCGATGAATTGATTCAACAAGCCACCAAGCAATATGTTCGCGAGCGGAAGAGACGCTACATCCGTGAGTCCATGCGTCAGGGCTACATGGAAATGGCGAAAATCAACTTGAATATCGCGTCGGAAGCCTTTCTTGCCGAGGAGGAGGCTGAAAACACCTTGGACCGCTTAGTCAGCGGGGTGTAAGGTTTGATAGTCAAAAGAGGCGACGTGTATTTTGCCGACCTCTCCCCTGTTGTCGGCTCTGAGCAAGGCGGCGTTCGACCCGTGCTCATCATTCAAAACGATATCGGGAATCGATTCAGCCCTACGGTTATTGTTGCGGCGATCACCGCGCAAATCCAAAAGGCAAAGTTGCCTACTCACGTCGAAATTGATTCTAAACGCTACGGATTTGACAGGGACTCGGTCATATTGCTTGAACAAATTCGAACCATTGACAAACAAAGGCTGACTGATAAAATTACACATCTGGATGATGAGATGATGAAGCGTGTGGAAGAGGCCCTGCAAATCAGTCTGGGAATGATCGACTTTTGACGAATTGTATCCGGCCGAGCAAAAAGTTGCCTCGCATCTGGGCAGCTTTTTTATTTTTGTTCGATCATGCGAGGTTCAAACTACTATCGTTTGGGGGAAATCGTGATGGAAGACATCGTACTGCGGATGATTCAGAAAGAACGAGACGAAATCACTGAAAAATGGCTTGACGAAATGAATCGGTCAAGAAACGAGTACCGCCTGCAACATATAAACAACGAAGTCTTTGAGAAAACGAACCGAAAGTTCATTTCTTTAATTTATCAAAACCTGGAAATTGCCGATAAGAATATGGAATCGTTCAAGACTTTTATCGACGGGCTGCTTGAAATGGGTTTGCCGCTCAGTTATTTGACGAAGGGATTGCAAACGTTCAGAAGGTTGATGCTGGAGACCTCTTTCAAGCATCTCGAACATTCGGATAAAGTACATGCTTTTTATACGAAAGTGGACAGCTGGTATGATCCGATCATTAGCAAACTCGTCTCGGGAGCGGTCGAATCGTGGGAACATACGGTCAGTTCCCAACGCAGCGCTTTAAGGGAATTGTCTGCGCCATTGATTCCTATTTTTGAAGATATCAGCGTCATGCCTTTGATCGGAACGATCGATACGGATCGGGCGAAGCAAATTATGGAAAACTTGTTGCAGGGTGTTATCGAACACCGTTCCGAGGTTGTCTTGATCGACATTACAGGCGTTCCGGTTGTCGATACGATGGTTGCCCATCATATCATTCAAGCGGCAGAAGCGGTACGTCTCGTTGGGGCGGAGTGCATTCTTGTCGGCATTCGCCCGGAAATCGCGCAAACGATCGTCAACCTCGGCATCGATTTGAGCGGATTTCCAACGGACAGTAATTTAAGGAAGGGCATTCAAGCCGCATTGAAACTTTTGGGACGCGAAATCACGGATGCGTCGCAGGAGGGATCCGCGTGAAGATCCCCATTTTGAAATTATATGACTATCTTTTGGTTACGATTCAGGTGGACTTGGACGACCAAACGGTTCTTGAATTTCAAGAGGATTTATTGAATAAGATTCATGAGAACAACTCAAAGGGGGTTGTCATTGACCTCACGGCCGTCTCGATTGTTGACTCGTTCATTGCGAAGATTTTGGGCGACGTCGTCGACATGTCTACCTTGATGGGCGCGAAAGTTGTATTGACCGGAATAAGGCCTGCCGTCGCGATAACGTTGATCGATCTTGGCATTACGATGAAGAATGTCACGACCGCATTGGATTTGGAACAAGGAATGGAGAAATTACGGCGGGAACTGGAGGACTGATCATGTCTGAAACCCGGTCTTGTGTGGAAGTCCGTACAGAATGGGACATCGTCGATGCCCGTCAGTTAGGAAGAACGGTTGCGAAACAATTAGGGTTTGGCAATGTTGATCAAGCGAGAATCACGACCGCGATCTCGGAATTGTCGAGAAACATCTATTTATATGCTCCGAGTGGAAAAGTTTGCGTCGAACAAGTCAGTGATAAAGGTAAGATCGGGCTGAAAGTAACTGCAACCGACAACGGTCCGGGGATCCCCGACATCCGCAAAGCGATGGAAGATGGTTTTACGACATCAGGCGGTCTCGGTGCCGGTCTTCCGGGCGTGAAACGGTTAATGGATGAGTTTACGATTCATTCCGTCGAGAAACAAGGCACGGAAATCGTCGCGATCAAATGGCTTAGGTCCGCAGGAAAAGTCGTCCCGCTCTAAGCTTTACATCATCCAGAATGAAAAGAGGGAGAGGCTGTGCAAGATAATGAAGAAACGTCTCAACTGTATACGAATTATCTACGCGACTATTTGAATCATAAGGATGAGCAAACTTTATATAAAGCACAGCAATTCAGCCGTTCCATGCTTGAAAAGCAAATTTCACCCGAAGAAGTGCTCAGCATGCATGTGCAGGCTCTGCACGACATCTTTCGTGCAATCCCGAAGGAAATGGACGACACTTTCCGATTTTTGCTGGAAGTCATGGTTGGATATGGACTTGCCTATAGAGAACATCAAAGTTTGCGAAGCCGGCAGCAACAGTTGGAAAACGATATTGAAGTGGCTTCGAAAATGCAGGAAACGTTTTTGCGCGGGGAGGTGCCGAAAACCGACAAACTCGACATCGGCGCGTTGAGCCGCCCCGCCCGCAAAATGAGTGGAGATTATTTTCACTTCGTTCAAGACCAGAACGATTGCGTGAGCATCGCGATCGCCGACGTCATCGGGAAAGGCATCCCGGCTGCCCTTTCGATGTCGATGATCAAGTATGCGATGGACAGTGTGACGGAACAACGGATGCAACCAGGGGCTATTTTGGAAAATTTGAACCGCGTTGTCGAACAAAACGTTGGTTCCGGGATGTTCATTACGATGATGTACGGCGTCTATGACCCCCGTGTTCATCGTTTCTATTATTCCGGTGCCGGTCACGAACCGGGTTTTCTGTACTCTGCCGCCAAAGACGAATTTCGCGAACTGAGCGCGAAAGGGCTCGTGCTTGGTGTATCCGAAAACACGAAATACCGCGAATTCGAAATTGAAGTCCAGGTCGGCGACATGATCATCCTTTTATCGGACGGCGTCACCGAATGCCGTACGGAGAAAGGATTTATTGAACGGGACGAAGTGACCGAAATGATCCGAAAACATATACACTTACCTGCACAGGAAATTGTTGACCGGGTGTACGAGGAACTGGAACGACTTCAAGATTTCGAATTGCGGGACGATTTCACGTTGATCATCTTACGAAGAAACGTTTAATGTTCGGGCATATCGGGAAATGGAAAGGCATGAATGCTTTACAGGGAGGATGCAAGCATGAATTTAGAAATTACCCATACTGAATCGAACGGGATTCATTTGCTTCAAGTCAGCGGAGAAATAGATGCTTACACAGCGCCCCAGTTTAGAGAGCAATTGCTTCCATTAACGGAAATTCCCGGTGCGAAGATCAAAGTCGACCTGTCCGGCGTTCAATATTTGGACAGCACCGGTTTAGGTATTTTTGTCGCTGGCTTTAAATCGGCCAAACAAAACGACGGACTAATCGAAATCAGCGGTATGACATCCCGTGTGCAAAGGCTTTTTGACATCACCGGTTTAGCCGATGTGTTTCAAATTGACCATGAAGTGAAGGGGGGAACATCATGAAAGACGCTTCCGATTTCATTGAAATGGTAATACCTGCCCAAGCTGAATATGTCGGCGTCGTCCGGCTCACTTCTTCGGGCGTAGCCAATCGCATCGGTTTTTCCTACGATGAAATTGAAGACATCAAAGTGGCGGTTTCCGAAGCCTGCACGAATGCCGTGAACCATGCTTACAATAAGGAAGAAAACGGAAAAATCACCGTCGGATACGGCATTTACGAAGACCGTTTGGAAATCATGGTCGTCGATCGCGGCAAGAGCTTTGATTTCGCGGACATTCGCAAAAAAGTCGGACCGTTCAACGGCGATTTGTCGGTGGAAAAAATGAGCGAAGGAGGGCTTGGGTTATTTCTAATTGAGACTTTGATGGATAAAGTGGAAATCAGCGGCGAGTCCGGTGTGATCGTTTTGATGACGAAGTACATTCGGAAAGACGAGGTGGAACCCGGTGCCGACAAAATCTCAGCATTCGAAAGCCGATAACGGCGATTCGATCCAGGAATGGATTCGCCGCTATCAGGAACAGCCGGACAACGAAGAAATCCAGCTGCGCCTCGTTAGAGAATACGAAGATCTCGTTGATTCCCTTGCGCGCAAGTTTTCCAAAGGAAGAAACATCCACGACGATCTTGTACAAGTCGGCATGATTGGTTTGTTGGCCGCGCTGAGACGTTTCGATCCGTCATTCGAACGAAGTTTCGAATCGTTTGCTGTCCCGACGATCATCGGGGAAATTAAGCGCTTCATCCGCGATAAAACATGGAGCGTACACGTCCCTCGCCGGATTAAAGAATTAGGGCCGCGCATCAAAAAGGCGGTCGATGAACTGACAAACGAACTTCATCGTTCCCCGAAGGTCGAAGAAATTGCTTCTTATCTGGACGCATCGGAGGAAGAAGTGTTGGAAACGATGGAGATGGGCAAAAGTTACCAAGCGCTTTCCGTCGACAGCTCGATTGAAGCGGATCAAGAAGGAAGCACGGTGACGCTGCTTGATCTCGTCGCCGACGAGGAAGACGGCTTTGAACAAATGGATCGCCGCCTGCTGCTCGAGAAAGCATTTCAAGTCTTGTCGGAACGGGAACGCGAAATCTTGCGATGCACTTATTTCGAGAATTTGAGCCAGAAAGAAACCGGCGAGCGTTTGAATATCTCGCAAATGCATGTGTCGCGATTGCAGCGTCGTGCTTTGCAAAAGCTGCGCGAAGCGATAAGAATCGAACCGTCAGAGGCATTGCAATGATCGAAAATTATCGGTTTGACAAAATGCGCGTGTCGGCGTTTCAACTCGCAAAACAGGGCGAGACGCAGTGCGGGGACAGCTATTATATGATGGAAACGAACGATTACTTTCTTTGCATGCTCGCCGACGGTTTGGGAAGCGGCCCGGATGCGAAGAAAGCATCGCAAAAGGCGGTATCGATTGTAAGAGAAAACCCGGATGACGACGTGGAAACGTTGGTCGAGAAATGCAACTGCGGATTGCGCAATGAACGAGGAGCGGTACTGTCCGTTTTTAAAATCGATTTCCATAAAGGGCTGTTGGAATTTTCCGGTGTCGGCAACATCCGGTTTGTTTTTTATCCGCCGAACGAGAAAGCGGTTTACCCGATTCCGAAAATCGGATTTTTGTCGGGCAAGCGGTTTTCAGCTCGCGTACAGACGTTTTCATTCCCGAAACACTCGTCTTTCGTCATTTATTCAGACGGACTCGGGTCGGTGGGTGCCAAATATCCGTCCTCTTGCATGAATGTGACGGACGTCGAGCGCATATCGGAATGTGTGGCTGCTTATGTCATGGACGATGCTCGATCGTCGGACGATGTTACGTTTATCGTTGGGAAAAATGTTTCAGAATGAGGTGTTGGTGTGGTTCAAGCCGCGATAGCTGCAAAAATTGCAAACGAAAGATCGTTGACGGCGAAACAAGTTTCCGCCGTCATTCAATTGTTGGAAGGGCAAAACACGATTCCTTTCATCGCCAGGTATCGTAAAGAGATGACCGGCGGGCTCGACGAAGTCGAGATTCGCGGAATCGAAGAAAGCTGGCGCTACGAGGTGAATTTAACCGAGCGCAAGCAGGAAGTGCTTCGGCTCATCGAAGAGCAAGGAAAACTGAACGGTGCGTTGAAAGAAAAAATCGAGAAAGCCGCGAAATTGCAGGAGGTCGAGGATTTATATCGGCCGTACAAACAGAAGCGGCGTACGAGGGCGGCGGTCGCGAAAGAGCGAGGATTGGAACCGCTTGCCGAATGGCTGCTGGAACACAACGAAGGCGATCCGGAGGCGGAGGCGGAAAAGTACGTATCTGAAGAGAACGAAGTGCCGGCGGTGGAGGATGCGCTGCAAGGGGCGCGTGATGTGATCGCGGAGCAGGTGTCCGATCAACCGGAGGCGCGCAAGTGGATCCGGTCGTTGACGGAGCGGAAAGGCGTATTTCGGGCAAGCGTGAAAGAAAAAGAGAAAGATGAAAAAGGCGTATACGAAATGTATTATGCGTATGAGGAACCGATTCGCGGCATCGTGCCGCACCGGGTGTTGGCGTGCAACCGCGGTGAAAAAGAAGGCGTATTGCGTGTGGAGATTGCAGCGCCGCACGATGAAATCATCGACAAGCTGACCGGCAAGTGGTCGAAGAAGGCTGCGTCGCCTGCGGCGCCTCATGTTCAGGAAGCCGTTGCGGATGCGTATAAGCGGCTGATTCAGCCGTCCATCGAGCGGGAAATTCGAAAGACTTTGACGGAGCGGGCGGAAGAACAGGCGATCCATATTTTTTCAGAAAACTTAAAGCACCTGCTTTTGCAGCCGCCGTTGAAGGGCAAAGTCGTTCTTGGCGTCGACCCCGCTTATCGAACGGGGTGTAAACTGGCGGTCATCGACGAGACGGGGAAAGTGTTGGATGTTGGTGTTATTTATCCGACCCCGCCTTATAATAAGGTGGAGGAAGCGAAAGCGAAAGTTTTGACTTGGATCGGGAACTATAAGGTCGAAATGATCGCGATCGGCAACGGCACCGCTTCGCGGGAAACGGAGCAATTCATTGCCGACGTCTTGAAAGAAGCGGACCGCGACGTTTATTATTTGATCGTAAATGAAGCCGGTGCCAGCGTATATTCGGCATCTGAGCTGGCGAGGGAAGAGTTTCCGAAACTTCAAGTGGAAGAGCGCAGCGCGATATCGATCGGCCGCCGATTGCAGGATCCGCTTTCCGAACTTGTCAAAATTGATCCAAAATCGGTTGGGGTCGGCCAATATCAGCATGACGTTTCGCAGAAACGGCTGAATGAGTCGCTTTCCTTCGTCGTCGAAACTGCCGTAAACCGGGTGGGTGTCAACGTGAATACAGCATCCGTGTCACTTTTACAATATGTTGCCGGTTTATCAAAAGCGACAGCGAAAAACATTGTGAAAAAAAGAGAAGAAATCGGGAAGTTCCAGGAGCGTTCGCAAATGAAATCGGTGCCGCGGCTAGGGGCGAAGACGTTTGAACAGTGCATCGGCTTTTTGCGGATTGTCGACGGCCGCCAACCGCTTGACCGGACAGGCATCCATCCCGAGAGATACCCGGAGACTATAAAGTTGTTGGAGGAAATTGGTTGTTCGACAGCGGATATTGGAACGAATCCGTTGCGGGACAAATTGGCAAGTTTATCGATGGAGGAAACAGCACAACGTTTGCAGCTCGGCCTGCCAACCTTGCGGGACATCGTTGATGGTCTTTCCCATCCGGGACGTGATCCGAGGGAGGAAATGACGAAGCCGTTATTGAAGAAAGATGTGCTGAAACTGGAAGATTTGAAAAAAGGGATGGAAATGGAAGGGACCGTCCGCAATGTCGTTGACTTTGGTGCTTTCATTGACATCGGCGTCAAACAAGACGGTCTTGTTCACATTTCCAAACTCTCCAATCGATATGTCAAGCACCCGCTTGACGTCGTGCACGTCGGTGAAGTCGTGAAGGTTTGGGTCGAAGACGTAAACGTAGAGAAAGGGCGCGTTGCGCTTACCATGTTAGAGCCTCAGATGCAATCGATTTAATGCTGCTGCCTTTCCGTATAAAAAAACCAGCATTGGTTTAACATGCGGATTTGATAGCGGTCTTTACGGAAATAAGCTTTGCGCAATTGCTTTTTAAACCAGTAAGGCATGTTGCTTTCCTCCTCGTCACCGCGAGATGCGGAAGTACCGGCGGCTTATTGTTATCATCGTATGTGCAACGGCTTGTTAACGTTTCATTCTTTTTCGAATCGGGGAAGGTATGGATCATGCGTCAGGATGAGTTGCAAAAGACGGTGGAGTCAGTATCGTTGAAATGGTTCGGGCTTCCGTTCGTTCATGAGGCGCGTTTTAATTCGCGTCTTCGAACGACGGGAGGGCGTTATCTGCTCAAATCACACGATCTTGAGTTCAACCCGAAACAACTCGAGCATTTTGGATACGATGCGTTTGTGGGCATCATCAAACATGAACTGTGTCATTACCACTTGCATAGACAAAAGAAAGGTTACCGGCACGGGGACCGCGACTTCAAAGAATGGCTGCAACGTGTCGGAGGATCAAGACATTGCGGGCTTGTGCCTGGAACGCGCAATCGGAAGAGAAAGCATCTCCGTTACTGTTGTGAGCAATGTGGAGCGGTGTACGAGAGGCATAGGAAAGTGGATGTTAGCCGCTATGCTTGCGGAAAATGCCGGGGGCGGCTGCAATTAATCGGGGAAAACCGGGGCCGATGATCTTTTTTCAATTTTGCCTGAAACATGTATTGACGCCACAACACTCTATGTGTTAAATTAATAAAGTCGCCGTTGCGGTGAATGGTATGAAAATGAGAAGTTTTTATTGACATAACGCGATTGATGTAGTATTATATATAATGTCGCTCAAAAAGCGATCTGCGGATCGCGGAGCGATTTCGTACTGCGCTCGTACCCCGGTACGATTCAGGAATGAGCGCGAGTGATAGACGTGCTGAGATAAGTAAGTGATAAAATTAGCGTAAGCTTTTTATTCGTTCCACAGTAGCTCAGCGACGAGCGTTCGCTTCATCCGAAAGGCTTCGAGTTGCCTCGACGCACAAACATCATGATCAGCTTTAGAGGAAGAGGCATAGACGTGCTGAGATAGGTAAGTGATAAAATTAGCGTAAGCTTTTTATTCGTTCCACAGTAGCTCAGCGACGAGCGTTCGCTTCATCCGAAAGGCATCGAGTTGCCTCGACGCACAAACATCATGATCAGCTTTAGAGGAAGAGGCATAGACGTGCTGAGATAGGTAAGTGATAAAATTAGCGTAAGCTTTTTATTCGTTCCACAGTAGCTCAGCGGTAGAGCAATCGGCTGTTAACCGATGGGTCGCAGGTTCGAACCCTGCCTGTGGAGCCAATACGGAGAAGTACCCAAGTTGGCTGAAGGGGCTCCCCTGCTAAGGGAGTAGGCGGGGTTACCCGCGCGAGGGTTCGAATCCCTCCTTCTCCGCCATTTGGTATTTTTCATGCGGCCCCTTGGTCAAGTGGTTAAGACACCGCCCTTTCACGGCGGTAACACGGGTTCGAATCCCGTAGGGGTCATTGCCATTTTTTTAGATTATAACAAACCCCAGAACATTAACGGGCATTTTTTTATGGCATTGGGCCATAGCCAAGCGGTAAGGCAACGGGTTTTGGTCCCGTGATGCGCAGGTTCGAATCCTGCTGGCCCAGCCTTTCTTTTTGAGCCATTAGCTCAGTTGGTAGAGCATCTGACTTTTAATCAGAGGGTCGGAGGTTCGAATCCTCCATGGCTCATCAGAATATGGGGAGTTGGAGGTTAGAAGGAAAGGATTGCTGATGTAGTTCTTTCATCTAACTTCTAACGTCTCATCTCCAACATCTGGTTTCGCGGGTGTGGCGGAATTGGCAGACGCGCTAGGTTCAGGGTCTAGTGTCCTTGCGGACATGGGGGTTCGAGTCCCTTCACCCGCATTCAACCAAACCACTTTTATATCACGCGGTCGTGGCGGAATGGCAGACGCGCTAGCTTGAGGGGCTAGTGGGGGAGACCCCGTGGAGGTTCGAGTCCTCTCGACCGCATTTTCGTTTTTTTATGCCTTTGGCGGATGTTGCACTTTAGAATTAAAAAGTGCCGACGTCATGCGTCCAGGTATGCTTATGCGCCCTTAGCTCAACTGGATAGAGCGTCTGACTACGGATCAGAAGGTTGGGGGTTCGACTCCTCCAGGGCGCGCTCATCTTAGAAGTTGGAAGTGAGAAATTAGAGGTTGGATTGTAGGCAAAAGCTTAGAAACATGTACTGTAAAATCTAACTTCCAACCGCTAACCTCTAGAACGGGAAGTAGCTCAGCTTGGCAGAGCGCTACGTTCGGGACGTAGAGGTCGCAGGTTCAAATCCTGTCTTCCCGACCATCTATTTCAATAGTATGGTTTTTTGCGCGGGTGTAGTTTAGTGGTAAAACAAGAGCCTTCCAAGCTCTGGTCGTGGGTTCGATTCCCATCACCCGCTCCATTTTCCATAACGGAATCACTGAGCGAACGATTCCTGTTGTGGGCCTGTAGCTCAGTTGGTAAGAGCGCACGCCTGATAAGCGTGAGGTCGGTGGTTCGAGTCCACTCAGGCCCACCATTCACATGTCCACGTTATAAAAAAGTCCTTGACTTCAAATGACGGGCGTGTTATCTTAATAAAGTCGCTGTCGGAAAATGACCGCGGATTCGAGTTTCGAAGTTGTTCCTTGAAAACTGAACAAAAAGCCAAGCGTGACGAGGAAACTCGTCAATTCGAAATGGCGATCTTCGGATCCCATTTCATCCTTTAAGAATCAGTAAGTTAGGTTTCAAACTTTTATCGGAGAGTTTGATCCTGGCTCAGGACGAACGCTGGCGGCGTGCCTAATACATGCAAGTCGAGCGCGGGAAGCTTTTTGAAGCCTTCGGG
>DASSOY010000005.1 GCA_035700025.1 Bacillales bacterium
TTTTTTTTATCGTTTACCTTTTGCACAGTTGGGCGTACGAAACTTGCACTTCTTCTCGCTTCGCGGTCGCCGTATAATAGACTTGCATAGCCGCTGCCGAGGAGGTGAGATCCGATGACGCTGGATCAACGGAGTGTTTTCATATTGCGGCGCCTGTTGCATTCGAACGATTACGTGTTCGTCCATGACTTGGAGAGTGAATTGCGCATTTCGCGGCGGACGATTTATTATGATTTGCACAAAATCAATGATTGGTTGGCTGCGCATCAGCTCGAGCCGGTGCAGCGCTCTTACTCGAAAGGGTTTTATCTTTCCGCCGAAACGAAGAAAAAAGCGGCTTTTTACATGGGCCGGCTGCGTCCGCGGGATTATTTTTTATCAAAAAAAGAACGTCTCGCTTACGTGATGCTCTACTTATTGCTCGGTACGGGCCGTGTTCGGCTGCAAGAGCTGGAAGGGCTTGTGAATGTCAGCCGCGTTACGGTGTTCAAGGATTTGCGGACGGTGAAGGATCGTTTGCGGCAGGCGGAGTTGGCGCTCACTTACCACCGGGGGAACGGCTATGTGGTGGAAGGGGATGAAAGTGAAATTCGCCGGTTGCTTGCGCGTGATTTGCTTTCTCTCATGGGGGGTTCGGCGGCGAGCTGGCATCCTTCCGATGACCACCGGTTTCTCAACAGTCCGGCTGCTGAAAGGCTGCGTTTTACGAAACCGCGGTTGACCGCATACGAAACGTGCATTACGTTGGCCGAACAGTCGTTGCATATCGAATGGTCCGACGAGATGATCTCGCATTTTCACGTTTATTTCTACATCATCGCCGAAAGAGTGAAAGCCGGACGGCATGTGGAGATCGACAGCAATGAGCAATCGGCATTGGTGCTGACCCGGGAATATTCGGTTGCGCGGGACATCGCCGAACGGTTGGGCAAGATCGAATCGGTCGTCCTGGATGAGCATGAGACGTGCTACTTGACGAAATTGCTGCTTGGGTCGAAACGAAACACGATGGACGGATTTGTCTCGCAAAACGAAGACATGGAGGCGCTGCGAACCGGGTTGAGGGAGATGATCGAACGGTTTCAGCAGCAGGCGTGTGTTTCCTTCGAAGATCCGCACAAACTCGAAGCCCTTATGTTTCAACACTTGATGCCGGCCTATTACCGGATGAAATACGGGGTCTACGTTGATAATCCGTTGACGGAACAAATCAAGACCCGGTATGCGGAAGTGTACGCGTTGACGAGAATGGTCGTCGATTCGCTTGAAAACTTCGTCGGCCGGGAGATCAACGACGGGGAAATTGCGTATCTCGCGATGTATTTCGGCGGGTGGATGAGACGCCGCGTATATAAAAGGGACCGGAGGAAGAAGGCGGTCGTCGTTTGCGGCAGCGGGGCGGGCACTTCGGCGTTGCTGCGCATACAGCTGGAGCAATTTCTGCCGTCGGTCCGAATCATCGGCACGCGGTCGTTAAGAGAGGAAATCGAGAACGAAAGCGACGTGGATTTTTATTTTTCAACCGTTCCGATGCCGTCCGAAACGAAACCGGTCATTCTCGTCAATCCGGTGCTCACCGACGCGGAACAGCAGCAAATCGCGAATCGCGTTCTCGCGCTGACGGGAGATCAACAAGAATCGGTAAGGCATAAGGTGAATGCCGTCATGGACATCGTGAGTAAATATGCGGACATCCGCGACGAAGAACCATTACAAAGAGAACTGCACCAGTTGTTTCAGTCCGACAACCGTACAGAAAAGGAGACGAGGAAACCGATGCTGAATGAGCTGTTAACGGAAGAAACGATCCGGGTCCAGGCGGAAGCGGGAGATTGGCAGGAAGCGATCAAGATCGCGGCCGAGCCGTTGTTGCAAAGCGGATCCATTGAAGAAAACTATGTCGAAGCGATGATTAACAACGTGAAAGAATTAGGACCGTATATCGTCATCGTTCCGCAGATCGCGATCCCTCATGCGCGTCCGGAACAAGGGGTCAACCGGCTCGGGATGAGCTTGTTGACGTTGAAAGAACCGGTGCCGTTTTCGGCGGAAGCGAAACATGCGGTCCGGCTGATGATCGTGCTTGCCGCGATCGACAGCGAGACCCATTTGAAGGCGTTGTCCCAATTGACCGGATTGCTGGCGGACGAGGAAATCGTAACGAACATTCTTGAATCCGATTCGGCACAGGCGGTATCACGGTTGATTTCCGGCTATTTATCGAATCAAACGGTAGAGGAGGGCAAACGATGAAGATTTTGGCAGTCTGCGGAATGGGTTTCGGAAGCAGCATGGTGCTTCGGATGACCATTGAAAAAGCATTGCAAGCGATGGGGAAGACGGCAACGGTTTCGACCTCGGACATCGGTTCGGCGAAATCGGAAGCGGCGGATGTCATCGTCACTTCGGAGGAGTTTTCCGACTTGCTGAGCGACCGGGGCATTCCGATCGTGACCGTAAAAAATTATGTCGATCAAGGGGAGATCGAAGCGAAATTGCTTCCCGTGTTCGAACAAAAGGAGGAGTAATTCATGGGAGTCATTCATTTTATCGTGAACGAAATTTTGAGCCAGGCGGCATTGCTCGTCGGCTTGATGGCTTTAATCGGCTTGCTGGCGTTGAAAAAATCGATCAGCGACACGATCACCGGCACGTTGAAAACGATTCTTGGGTTTCTTATTCTCGGCGGCGGCGCGGGCATCATCATCGGCGCGTTGACTCCGCTCGGTGCGATGGTCCAGGCAGGATTTCACCTGCACGGGGTTGTTCCGACGAACGAGGCCATCGTCGCCATCGCTCAAAAAAGTTTTGGGGCGGAAACGGCGATCATCATGGCTGCCGGATTTGCTGTTAACCTTATTCTCGCGCGTCTGACACCGGCCAAATATATTTTTCTCACCGGACATCATTTGTTCTTTATGGCCACGGTTTTGGCGGTCGTTCTCGGCAGCGCGGGCATTTCCGGCGTGAGTCAAACGATCATCGGCGGTCTCTTTCTCGGAACCGTCAGTACGATGATGCCTGCACTCGTGCATCCTTTCATGAAAAAAGTCACCGGCGGTGCGCCGTTTGCGCTCGGTCATTTCAATTCGCTCGGCTATATCGTTTCCTCGCTCATCGGCAAAGGCGTCGGCAAAAACAGCCGCACGACCGAAGACATTAAGGTGCCGAAAAATCTCGGCTTCCTCCGCGATTCTTTGGTTATGACCACCTTGACGATGATCATCATGTACCTCATCCTTGCCCTTGCGGCGGGTCCGAAAGCGTTGAGCGAGTTCGCCAACGGCGGAAATTATTTGATGTATGCGTTCATGCAGGCCATTGCGTTCGGAGCTGGCATCGCCGTCATCCTGATGGGTGTCCGCATGATTCTCGCCGAACTCGTGCCGGCTTTTCAAGGCATCGCGAACAAAATCGTTCCAAACGCCTTGCCGGCGCTCGACTGTCCGACAACGTTCACTTTTGCGCCGACAGCGGTCATCGTTGGATTTATCTCCAGCTTGATCGGCGGCATCATCAGCATGTTCATCATGGGACCGATCGGCTTGGCGCTCATTATCCCCGGCATGGTGCCGCACTTCTTTGACGGCGGGACCGCCGGTGTGTTCGGGAACGCGAGCGGCGGACGCCGCGGAGCAGTGCTTGGCGCATTGGTCAACGGGTTTTTGATCACCATCATCCCTGCGTTGCTGCTATCTTATCTTGGGAAGCTTGGGCTGTCGAACACGACTTTTGGGGACACCGATTTCGGCTGGGTCGGCATCGTCGCCGGCTGGTTCGCCCAATTCGGCGTCGCCGGCCTCTACATTGCCACTTTTATCGTATGCGGGTTGTTTGTGGCTCTTGCCAGCATCGTTTCGGTTCGTACGCAGAAAGCGGAAAACCAGAACGGTTCCGGCAATTCCGTTAGTGCATAAAGCATGAGGATTCAGTCTGTCCACCGTGGCAGGCTGAATTTTTTTTTATAAATTAAGCAAATATTAGCAATTGAAGCTGTCGTCCCATGTCGTTTCACGGTATAATTTGTTTATTCATGTCAACGGTTGTCGTCAACGAAAGGATGGAATCGATGGTTCATACATATAATCCGCACCGGCGTTTCATGTGGTTGTTATGTCAAGGCCGATTAATTTTTCCTCAAAATCGCCGGTTTAAAATTCCCCAAAAGGAGCATTCCTGTTAGAAGGTTTTCAGGGACTTGAACAAAGAAAGCCCCCTTGGTATGATGCGGGGTGTCAATTCTTGCCGAAATGACCCCTAATTTAGAACCAAGGAGACTACAATGGATTTTAAACAAAACCAAAAGATTAATCAAGTCACTGAACAAACGCTTGTTATTGGAATGGATATTGCGAAGCGCACACATTTTGCTTGCTTTGTTGATGATCGCGGGCGTGTTCTTCAAAAGGCATTTTCCGTTCAACAGTCCCGTGAGGGCTTTGAGACGTTCTATCACCGCATATTGAAAGCGATGAAAGAATTCGGGAAAACCGAAGTGCTCGTGGGCATCGAACCTACCGGTCATTACTGGCTCAATCTTGCTTACTTTCTTGAGGACATGGGCATCCCACTGGTGATGACGAATCCCATGCACGTTAAGCGTTCAAAAGAGTTGGATGACAATCTGCCAACGAAAAATGATCGCAAAGATGCACTTGTGATTGCACGGCTCCTGAAAGATGGACGATTCAGCTATCCGCGTCTTCTAAAAGATTTCGAAGCGGAACTTCGTGCAGGAGCGACCTTTCGAAGGAAATTGACTGAAGAAATGGGGGCTGTTAAGAATCAAATGATTCGCTGGTTAGACCGCTATTTCCCTGAGTTTACCCAGGTGTTTCCGTCATTCGGCAAGATGGCATTGGCAGCACTCGAATGTACACCATTTCCGAGCGACTTGGCTCAGAAACAACCGGAGGTGATTCTATCTCTATACCGAGAAGTAGAAGGGATGAAATCACCTCAGAAGCCAAAAGCAACTCAACTCATTCATCTCGCAGGTAAGTCAATTGGCGTTACAGAAGGACGGGAGATGGCCCGTTTTGAAATAGCCGCACTCGTTCGCCGTTTCCGTCAACTAGAACAAGAAATCGAAGACATCTCTAAACGCTTAACCGAACTTGTGAAAACATCTGTTGAGTATAAATGGCTTTCTTCGGTCCCAGGCCTTGGGGATGCGACGATCGTTGATCTATTAGCTGAAATCGGCAGTTTCTCACACTATCAAGATCCACGCCAATTAATTAAACTCGCGGGATTAACCTTACGTGAGAACTCGTCTGGTCAACACAAGGGTCAAAAACGAATCTCCAAACGGGGAAGAAGAAGGCTGCGTGCCCTCCTATTCAGGGTCATGATGCCTATGATTCGGCACAATGAAGCCTTTCGTACCATGCACGATTATTACACGAAACGAACCGTTAATCCGTTACGTAAGAAACAATCAATCGTGGTCCTATGCGGGAAGTTACTCAAAGTATTACACGGGATATGCGTAAAGCACACGGCGTTCGATGCACAGCGAATGATGAAGGATATTCCTTGTCTCGGAGAGGCCATGTAACCTCATCCCTTTCAGAATGCTAGACAACAGGATGACACGGAGAAGCTGGCACTATTTATTCCATTCGACCGCGAGTCCCTAAAGGAGCTTCGCTAGCCTCTGCCTTATGACTAGACCGAACGAAGGAATGTAGGCACACGATGCCATGAGACATGGGAGGGTACGTCATCATAAGCTACGCAGAGATCCATTGTGCATCAAATAATGATTTATCGTCACAACCATATTTAACCAGTGACGACCGCGTAGCGCACCCGACTATTGCAAGAGAATCACATATTTAAAAATTAATGTTAAACGTTGTGTCGAAAAATATTTTTTTGACACTTCACCAACGGCTCAAATCGTTGGTATATCAATATTTCTAGAGGGAGGAGGTTACTCCTCCTTTTGGTTTTGCTCTCTTTTCGATCTTAATCGATAACTTTCTCCGCGAACATTAAAGATTCTCAAGTGATGCTCCTCTACCAAACGTTTTGAAATCATAATCGACGCAGCCTCTCTCATATCGTCGGTCCCTGGTTTAAAAGAAAGACCTAACAGAGCAACCCTCTTCCCCTCATGGGAGATCCCGTATTTTTTGATGGTCGCAATTGTTTTGATCCTCTTTTAATGATGGAGCGTGGTTTTGAATATCATTCGATTGGCAGAAAAGCTGTGGGGGAGGTTGTACCCATATTGAAACGAAAAAAGCCGAATCAACGGTTTTTTTAATATTTTTAAAAGTAAATGGTTTCTTAGTATTCGTTCGGTTTTCTGAAAACTCAATTTACACAATGATACGGACTCAACTCAGCAATAAGTGACAAATAGAGAAAAAGATGATAAGTTTAAGATGAATAATTTTCCTTAAGGGGAGAAGACGATGGATCTTGAACGTTTTATGTCCTATTTCGATACTTTGTTTACTTTCTATGCTAGTAATCAAATTTCTATTAGATGGAAACGAAATGCGATGGGAATTATATCTTCAGTTGATTTAGAATCCGAATTGAAACAGGCGGATTCTTCTTTTTCAGAAGAAGAATTTTTGGACGTAGCCTTTGAAACGCTCTCCTTAGTGAAATCAATAGTGATGGAAGAACCTATTTCTGCGGCTCAAGAGAAAATTGAAGCGGTTGAAAAGACATTTCTAAAGGACAAGAAAGACAGAGAGTTCATCTATATTCAATGTTCGACCAATTTAAATAGTATTGATGAAATAGATTATGAGGTTTTAACCAAGAGAAATGAAAATAACTTTAACAATGTGGCAGCTTATAGTTCATTATTAAATATAAAATATAGTGACCCAGATATCAGTCGTACTGAAAGTCCAAACAAGCTCGTAGTTGAGTTATCAAGAAAAGAAATTGAAGTTCTTATCAAAGACTTCCAAAAAATATTAGAAACGTTAAATGATTTGGAGCGAAAGGAGTCTCATGATCATGGCTCTAATAGCTAAGAAATATAATAGAGAAAGAAAAACTTTTATCGAGGGAAAAACAGTCAAGGCTTATAATAAGAAAACCACTGAACACTATTTTAACCCGATTCATCATTTTCAGATTGAGGAAGGTTTAAAAGCAGTATTTCATGAATACAATGGTTATCATCCGACAACTTATGGAGAGATGATAACATTGGATGGGAAAAAGTATCTCAATAACGTAAGTAAGCGGCACGAATCTGTGCAACTTAATTCGAATGTTCTAGGCGGAATGCCTTCTATTGCAAATACCCGAATCCCTTTATCTTTAATACTTGGATGCTTGAGAGATGGGATGACCCTTGGGGAGATTTGTGAGGATTACCAACTTACTCAAGAGCAATTAACAGAGTCAATAAATTATGTAATTGATGTGTTGAATCTACCTTTTTCCGAAGAGGATTAAGAATGAGGCTGTTTTTGGATGAAAATATTACACCGAAGGCAGGGGAGTATTTAAGCGACTTGGGGCACGATGTGACAAGCGTCTACGCAAAGGGAATAAGAGGGACCGATGATGGACAGCTGTTTGAAATTGCGAAAAAAGAATGTCGCTTATTCATCACCCAAAACGGCAAAGATTTTATAAGATTTATACCCCCTCAGTCACCAGATGTTCAGCATTATGGCGTATTATGGTTAACTTTTCAACTTACCCGTTTAAATGCAATCCATTTTTGCAAAGGATTTCACGATTTTCAATGTGCTGGTCAAGCTGAATTGATTGACGCCATTTGGAAAGTCCGTGAGGATGCCAAAGGTAAATTTCAGTTTATAAAAAGGTATCCCAAATAACTTCTGAAAAAATATTTTCTTTGATGAGACAATCATACTCCTTCGTCTCAATTACGTTTAGATCCAAAACTGCCGAAATGATTCGGCAGTTTTCTTTATGCACAATTGGTTATACGAAATTTGAACTGCTTCTCGTTTTTTTCTCGGTATAATGAAAGTAACGATCCGGGTGTAGGAGGTGATTGGAATGGCAACGCTTGATCAGCGCAGTGTCGACATCTTGCGTTGTTTTTTTGCTGCAATCGGAGGACTATGTGTTTGCGCAGGACTTAATGAATGAACTGAAAGTGTCGAGGCGGACACTCTATTATGACATGAAGAAAGTCAACGATTGGTTGACGTCGCAGGCGTTGGAACCGGTTCAACGCTCCTACGCCAAAGGCTTTTATCTTTCCGGGGAGACGAAGCAAGAACGGTTCCGGCAATTCCGTCAGTGCATAAAGCTTGAGGATTCAGTCTGTCCACCGTGGCAGGCTGAAATTTTTTTTTATAAAATTAAGCAAATATTCGCAAATGAAGCTGTCATCCTATGTCGTTTCACGGTATAATTTGTTTATTCATGTCAACGGTTGTCGTCAACGAAAGGATGGAATCGATGGTTCATACATATAATCCGCACCGGCGTTTCATGTGGTTGTTGGGCGGACTCACGGTTGCGGGAATGATCATTCTCAGCTTAATCGTCTCATTTTTGTTTGATCGGAATGTCATGAATGAGACGGAACAAGTAACAAAAGAAGCCGTAGGCGTTCATTTCCGAGCGGTCTTTCCTTCGGTGTTTGGGAAAACCATGACACAGACGGGGGGCGGATACGGCGATTCAACGCAACCGCCGAAAAATTATCAACAGTTAAAAACCGTCGTTTCGATGCATTTTGATTTATACAACATTTTGGATACACGCTTTTTTGATCGAAACGGGCGCATTTATTTTAGTTATGATCGAGATGAAATTGGCGAAGTTAGGGAAATTCAAGGTCCTTTAAAGAAAGCCTTTCACGGTGACGCAGCGATTCAGGAATTGCAAGGGGCGCAGTTGGAAATGTGGATTCCCATCAAAGGGCAAGATGGTTCCATTCGTGAAGTCGCCTACATTAAACGGGATATTTCCACCCAAGTGGCGGCGATCAACCATATGCAGTGGATTGCGACCTTGACGATTTTACTCATTTTCGGCTTGCTTTATTTTTCATTGCGGCAAACCTTTATCCGTTCCACAAATGTGATTAAACAACGGAATACGGAATTGAATCATTTGGTGCGATCTTTAGAAAATACATATGATGCTTCCTTAGAAGCCTTAAGTACAGCCCTTGATTTGCGCGATAACGAAACCGAAGGCCATAGTTTGCGTGTGACCGCTTATTCCATTAAGTTAGCCAAACAAATGGGCTTGTCCGAGGAACAGCTCGTCTCTATGGCCCGCGGGGCTTTGCTCCACGACATTGGGAAAATCGGCATTCGAGATGACATTTTATTAAAACCCGGACCGCTTGATGGGCAAGAATGGCAGATCATGAAATCTCATGTCACGATCGGAGCAAACATGCTGGCGTCGATTGATTTTTTGAAACCTTCCTTACCGATTATTCAATACCATCACGAAAGGTGGGACGGGAAGGGCTATCATTCAGGATTAAGCGGCGAAGACATTCCGATCGGTGCACGAATCTTTGCACTATGCGACACGTATGATGCCATCACGTCGGATCGTCCTTACCGCAAACGGCAATCCCATGAGGAGGCTGTCCAGGAGATTAAGCGTTGCCGCGGCACCCAGTTCGACCCTGCGGTCGTCGATGCATTTTTATCCATTTCTAAAGAGGAATGGCAAGCTTTGGCTAATGTATCCGACAGGCGCGAGGGTAATTTTTCAATCAAACCCTTACTTCATTTATAAAAAAGCTTGAGATTTCCTCGGTCTGAACAGAAATGAGATTCGATCGGACAAGGGTGACGAACATGTATGCATTTATCATCAACGCTCAATCCGGCCATGGGAAAGGGCGGCGGATTTGGGAGAAGGTACGTAAGAAAGCGGACCGGTTGGGGCTCGAGTATGAGTTTTACTTAACCAATCAAAAGGCGGATGTGGCGAAGGCATTTGAAGCACTCGCGCGAAATCAAGAACTGAAGGCGGTCATTGCGGTAGGGGGCGACGGCACGGTTCAGGGAATGCTGTCCCATGTGATGGATCTCGACCTGCCGCTTGGGGTCATTCCTGCGGGGTCTGGAAATGATTTCGCGCGGGCATTAGCGGTGCCGCCGTCACCTGAGCAAGCTTTGGATTACGTATTAAACGGAACAGTGAGCGATATGGATCTGATTCAAATCGACGAAAGATATGGCTTAACGATTGCCGGTACAGGCTTAGATGCCGAGGTCGCCTTTCACTTTGACCATTCGTGGTACAAGCAGACGCTCAGCGCTGTGAAGCTGGGGACGTTAGGCTACCTATTCAGTTTACTAGCCGTTTTTTTAAAATTTCAGCCGGTGTCGTTGTCCTTAACCATTGATGGCAAAACCTATGACTATAAAAATGTCTGGATGGCCGCGGTAGGTAACACGCCTTATTATGGCGGGGGAATGAAGGTCTGTCCGGCCGCTAAACCCGACGACGGCATGCTGGAAATCTGTTTGATTCATGGAGGAACGCCGTTAAAATTATTGTTTGGGATTTTACCGCGAATTTTTT
>DASSOY010000006.1 GCA_035700025.1 Bacillales bacterium
ATTCCTCATCTCCACCGCGCGCGCATGCGCTTCCAGCCCTTCCAGGCGGGCGAGCGCGGCGATCTTCCCGCCGTTCTCGCGCATTGCGCGTTCACTATAGGCAATCACGCTTGATTTTTTCACGAAATCATCCACGCCGAGCGGACTCGAAAACCGCGCCGTCCCGCTCGTCGGAAGCACATGGTTTGGCCCTGCGAAATAATCGCCGACCGGCTCCGTGCTGTACGGCCCGAGGAAAATCGCGCCCGCATGGCGGATTTCCCCAAGCCACGCTTCCGCATCCTCGACAACAACCTCAAGATGCTCCGGCGCGAACGCGTTTACGCACGCGACCGCGTGCGCCACGTCGCGCACGACGTAAATCGCGCCGTTGTCAGCGATCGCTTGCGCGGCGATGTCCCGCCGCGGCAAATCCTCGAGCTGCCGCGCGACTTCGTCCGCGACTCGCTCAGCGAGCGCGCGCGACGGCGTGAACAGCACCGCCGCTGCGCGCGTGTCGTGTTCGGCCTGCGACAGCAAGTCCGCCGCCAGCCAGCGAGGATTCGCGCTGTCATCTGCGATGACAGCGATCTCGCTCGGCCCGGCGATACTGTCGATGTCGACAGCGCCGAACACTTCCCGCTTCGCGAGCGCTACGAAGATATTTCCGGGACCGACGATCTTGTCGACCTTGCCGATTGAGTCGGTCCCGTACGCGAGCGCCGCGACCGCTTGCGCGCCGCCCGCCTTGTACACTTCATCCGCACCCGCTTCGCGGGCGGCGACAAGCACGGCCGGCGCGATCGCGCCGGAAGCCGCAGGCGGCGTCGTCACGGCGACACGGGCGACGCCGGCGACTTTCGCCGGCACGACGCCCATGAGCACGGACGATGGGTACATCGCCGTGCCGCCGGGGACGTAGACGCCGACGGCGTCGAGCGGCGTGATTTGCTGACCGAGGCGGGAGCCGTCGGGCTTCGTCATCGACCACGACGCGCGCACTTGGCGCTCGTGGAAGTCGCGAATGTGCGCCGCCGCCTCGCGAATCGTTTCGATGAGCGAGGGGTCGAGCGCAGCGTATGCCGCGTCGATTTCCGTCTCATCAACCCTCAACCGATCGAGGCGAACGCCGTCAAAGCGCTCGGTGAGCGCAAGGACGGCGGCGTCGCCGCGCTGGCGGACGTCGGCAATGATGTCGACGACGGCTTGGCGCTGCTGCTCAGTGCCGTTGTCAAGATTTCTGTCGAACGAAATCTCGTCGCCGTTCAGTTCAATCACCTTCATGAAGTCACCCCCTCGACGACTTCGCGCAGGCGTGTCACCATATCGTTAATAACCGCGTCTTTCGTCCGGTAGCTCACCGGGTTGACGATGAGGCGTGAGGTGATCGTGCCGATGTTCGCCAGCTCGACGAGGCCGTTTTCACGAAGCGTCCGGCCGGTCGAGACGATGTCGACAATGCGGTCGGCGAGGCCGATGATCGGCGCGAGCTCGATCGAGCCGTTCAGCTTGATGATTTCAACTTGCTCGCCTTGCTCGCGGAAATATTTCGCGGCGACGTTCGGATATTTCGAAGCGACCTTCGGCGCATAATCTTTCACTTCGACGCCGGGCAGACCGGCGACTGCCAAATGGCATTCGCTGATTTTCAAATCGAGCACCTCGTACACGTCACGTTCTTCCTCAAGCATGACGTCTTTGCCGGCAATGCCGATATCGGCTACTCCGTGCTCGACGTACGTCGGCACATCCATCGGTTTCGCGAGAATGAAACGCATCCCCGCTTCCTCAACGTCAATGATGAGCTTCCGCGACTCTTCGAATTCCGGCGGCAGCGGATACCCGGCTTTTTTCAACAATTCGACCGCTTCGTGAAAAATCCGCCCTTTCGGCATCGCAGCAGTAATCTGTGTATTCGACATAAGTTCACCCACTTTTATAAGTACACGATTTTGAAATCGATCATGACGATCGTTATTTTAGGCAAAACGGCGTATTTTTAAAGGTAACGGTCATAGAGCACGCTATTTTCCCAAAAACAATGAAAATCATGATGACTTTCGCAAGAAGTTGGCAAATAAGGCTTCTCATGCACGATTTCACCTCAATATAGGTACAATTTCAAAAAATAACGATTCTCATGCACGATTCCACCACAACAATTGGCATCCAAATTCGTAAAAATTGGCCAATCTGCCACCTATCCCGTTAAGAATCAAGATAATAAACGACTTCGTCAAATTTGCCGGCGTAAGTTTCGATATCATCAAGACCGGCCACATCTTGCAGCACGACACGTTCCCCTTTATTTCGTTTCACCGCCGCGAGACGCATCGCTTCAGCTCGGCGATCGGCCGTATATAACACACAAATCGTGAACGCTTCACTGTCTCGTTCGCCGACCGCTTCGATCAAACGGTCAAAAAAGACGGCAAAACCAGTCGCCGGAGCGGGAGCGCTGAATTTTTCGAGCAATTCGTCGTACCGGCCGCCGCTTGCAATCGGGTAACCGATCGTTTCATCCAATCCTTCGAAAACATAACCGGTATAATAGTCCATATGGCTGACGAGCGTAAAGTCCACCTTCACGTGGTCACCGACCCCGAAGTCGTCCAAGATTGCGGAAAGCTCTTTCATTTCCGCTAAAATGGCTTTTTCCCTCGCACCGGACGCCACGGTTTCCGCTCTTTTGATCGTTTCCCGCTTTCCACGCAAGTCGAGCAATGTTTCAAGCTTTTGTTTTGCCTCTTCGCTGAGCGGCATTTCAGCCAACGCGCGGCGATATCCCACGTAATTTTTCTCATATAAGAACCGCGTCAATTGATCGGCTTGCTCCTTGCTCTCCGTCGCTTCGCCGAGCAACAACTGAACGAATCCGATATGGCCGACCGCCACTTGAAACTTGCTCAAGCCGGCTAGCCTGACAACATGCACCATCAACGCGATCACTTCGGCATCCGCAGCAATTGAAGCGTCACCAATCAATTCAACTCCGAGCTGTTCAAACTCGGCCGGCCGCCCGCCTTCTCGTTGCTGAGCGCGATAAACGTTCGCGTCGTAGGCCAATCGAAGCGGATGGCCCTCGGCATTTAATCGGGAAGCAGCAATCCTCGCAATCGGAGCGGTCATGTCCGGCCGCAGCACAAGCGTCTTGCCTTCCTGATCCAGCAATTTAAACAGTTGACGCTCTTCAATCGAAGTTGCAGTGCCGACCGTATCGAAATATTCCAACGCCGGCGTTTCGACAAACCGGTATCCCCAGCGATGCATCGCATCGCTGATCGTCTTTCTTAAGCGAGCCTTCGTTTCGTACATCGAAGGCAGCGTATCTCTCATCCCAAGCGGCTTCTCGAACCCGAATGGTTTCGACATTCCCCATCACTCCGTACACTTTAGTTCGCTAATGTGATAATAAAATAAAGACTTATTGAGTAGTTTACCTCGCTTTTCGTCATCCGTCAATCGATGATAATTTCGCGAAATCGGCACAAGCTATGCACGAATCGCTTTTCATGGTTCTTTCATCTTAACAAAAAGTGCTTGCAGAGGTGTTCCATTTGAAAAAAACGTTCATGCTGGCCGTCATCACTTTGTTCCCATTATCCGTGCTTGCAACTTGGTTTCATTGGCCGGAACTGTCGAGGTTTGTGTTGTACGGAGCGACTATCATCAGCCTTGCCTTTTACATGAGCCGGGCGACGGAAAACTTGTCAATCCTCGTCGGCGAGCGGATCGGCGGTTTGATCAACGCGACTTTCGGCAATGCCGTCGAATTGCTGATCGCCATTTTTTCATTAAAAGCAGGCCTTTACAGCCTCGTGCTCGCGTCCATTTCGGGTTCGGTGATCGGCAATTTGCTTTTTAACGGCGGACTGTCGTTCTTTACCGGAGGACTTAAACATAAGCGTCTCCAATTCAATGTTCACAACGCCCGTCACAATTCCGCTCTTCTCATCTTCGCGGTCATCGTCGCTTTTTTGTTCCCGAAAATCTTTTCTTATGAACTGGCAAAGGCGGACGTTTTCAAACTCAGCCTCGGATCTGCGGTCGTGATGATCTTTCTTTATTTAAGCGGATTGTATTTCAAGTTGGTCACCCATCGAGGAGTCTATTCGGCAGGTGAACAAGAAGCGGAAGCATCGGAGAAAGCGGAGTGGGGATTTTGGCGGTCGCTCGTCACGCTGCTCGTATTGACGGCAGCTGCGGCGTATGTCAGTGAAAATCTCGTTGAAACCTTTGATTTCGTTTCAAACAGGCTCGGCTTGAGCGAAATATTCATCGGTCTCGTGATTGTCGCCGTGATCGGAAATGCCGGCGAATACATCACGTCGATCATGATGGCTGCCAAAAACCGGGTCGCTGTCACCGTTGAAATTTCCGTCGGCGCTACGTTGCAAATCGCGATGTTCGTCGCTCCAGTTCTCGTTTTTGTTTCGTTGTTGTTCGGGCGTCCGCTCGCGCTCATTTTCACGATGCCGGAAATGGCATCGATGGTGCTCGCCGTGTTGTTGAACATCATGATCATGAACGACGGGGACACGAATTGGTTCGAAGGAGCGACACTCGTCGCGGCTTATGCAATCATGGCGGTTGGGTTTTATCTTTTGTAAAATTGACCCCGTGTCACCGTTTGCGCAACGATTTTCGCGCTTCGGCGATTTGGCGCCGCACGCGGTCCTTCGGATTCCAGCAACGAAACTGCCATTTCGGATTCGTCTCGTAACCGAGACGGGCGCAGCGGGACGTAACGTTGCCGTCGTCGTTTTCGACGCGAAAATGCCTGCACGTGGCGCAGCAATGGTACCGTTCCTTGATGCGCTCGAGCCGGTCCATGCGATCACTCCTTGTCCGTTTTGTCTTCTTTCGTTTTGATGATCCGCATCGGATTCCCGCCGACGAACGCTCCTGCCGGCACGTCGGCATTGACGAGCGTCGCTGCCGACACAACCGCGCCGTTTCCGATCCGCACGCCGGGCAAAATCGTACAGTTGGCACCGATCATCACCTCATCGCCGATTTCGACGAGACCGAGCCGGTATTCGTCGATCAAATATTCGTGGGCAAGAATCGTCGTGTTGTAGCCGATCACGGAATTTTTTCCGACGGAAATGTATTCGGGATACATGATATCCAGCATCGTCATGAGGGCAAACGACGTTTGCTCCCCGATTTTCATTCGCAACAACGCCCGGTACATCGCATTCTTCCAACTGAGAATCGGCGTATAGCGGGCAATCTGAATGATGATGAAATTTTTCACGACTTTCAAGAAAGGAACCGTTTTGTAGACATGCCATAATGAGTTAGCGCCTTCCACAGGATAACGTTTTGTTCTTCTCATTTCACCGCCACCTTGAGCACGTCCAACAGCTGCGGCATCTTTTCAAGCATCACGTCCGGATTCATCTTACGCAAAACTTCACTTCCCTTGACCGCCCACTCAACCCCTGCGGTGGCTGTCCCGGCATTTTTTCCGGCGCTGATGTCATGCGGGCTGTCCCCGACCATCAACGCGGTTTCCGCCCGCGCCTCGAGGATCCGCAACGCTTTCAGAATCGGTTCCGGCGAAGGCTTTGCTTCCTTCACATCATCGATTGTCACGACCGTTTCGAAAAACGAAGCGAGACCGGTGAGCTTCAAGCCCATCTCCACCGTTTTTCTCGCTTTCGTCGTCACGATTCCGAGCTTAAATCGATGCGCCTTCAACACTTGTACGGTCTCGTACACCCCTTCATATTCGCGAACGAGCTCATCGTGGTGCGCGATATTATGCTCGCGGTACACGCTCACCATTTCATCCGCGAGCGTCGGGTCAATTTTATAAAAAGAATCCCGCAACGGTTCACCGATAAATCCGACGATATCGTCCTTGCCAAAACGATTCGGGAAATAGCGTTCCAACGTATGCGAGAACGATGCAATAATCAAGTCGTTCGTATTGATCAACGTGCCGTCCAAATCGAACAATACAGTCTCGACGTTCATGACCAACGACTTCCTTCCCATTGGCGCTCGCTTTCCAAATAGCGACCGGCGCCGCGTACGCGTCGATAGATAATAACGATAAGGGCAAATGCGATCAAGGCTATCGATATGACCTGGGCCATCCGCAGCCCGCTCGTCAGCATGAGGCTGTCAGTGCGAAGCCCTTCGATGTAAAAACGGCCGACGGAGTACAAAGCGACGTAGATGAGAAATAGTTCTCCGCGTACGAGATTCGCTTTTCGCAACGCCAACAGCACGAAAAACACGGCAAAATCCCATAAAGACTCATATAAAAAAGTCGGGGCATAATACGCGCCGTCAATGTACATTTGATTGATCATCCAGTTCGGCAAATGCAAGTTTTCAAGAAATGTGCGGGATACGGCAGCACCGTGAGCTTCTTGATTGACGAAATTTCCCCAGCGGCCGATTGCTTGTCCAAGAATGACGCTCGGTGCGAGAATGTCGACGAACCGCCAGAAGGAATACCCTTTTCGTTTCGTAAAAATAAGGGCCGTTAACGCACCGCCGATCAAAGCGCCGTGGATGGCAATGCCCCCGTGCCAAATCGCGATGATTTCACTCGGATGAGCAGCATAATAGTCCCATTTAAAAGTAACGTAATACACTCTCGCAAAAAGAATCGCGACGGGAACCGCGATCAAAATGTAATCCACGATCGTGTCTTTCGGATAACCGAGCCTGCGGCTTTCCCGTACCGCAAGCAAAAGTCCGAGAAAAGCGCCGAATGCAATAATAACGCCGTACCAATAAATGTTCAACGGCCCGAGATGAATCGCCACCCGGTCGATGGGCGGCTGTCCAGCTGTGTGCATCATGGTCCTCCCTATCCTCTATCAATCTTGGTTGCCGAAACTGTGTGTTCTGCTGTCCCGTGCGTCCGTGCAAGTTAAACAGTTGTTTAAAAGTCGTCCAAATCGCCCTCGATGGCGTCCGTCAACCGCTCGGAGAACTGTTTGGCGGCGTTCATGCCCATTCGTTTCAGGCGATAGTTCATGGCCGCGACTTCAACGATGACCGCCAAGTTTCGGCCGGGACGGACGGGAACCGTCAATTTCGGCAACTCCGTATCAAGGATCTTCACATATTGTTCTTCAAGTCCGATCCGGTCATACGCTTTATCCTCGTTCCACAATTCGAGATGGACGACGAGCGTAATTTTTTTATAATTGCGGATCGCCCGCGCGCCAAACAACGTCATGACATTAATAATGCCCAATCCGCGAATCTCCAGCAAATGCTGGATCAGTTCCGGCGCGTTGCCGACCAAGTAATCTTCGCTTTCTTGACGTATTTCGACCGAATCGTCGGCGACGAGACGATGCCCCCGTTTCACGAGTTCAAGAGCCGTTTCACTCTTACCAACGCCGCTGGTCCCCGTAATGAGCACCCCAACACCGTAAATGTCGACAAGTACGCCGTGAATCGCCGTCATCGGCGCCAGTTTGCTTTCCAAAAAGTTCGTGATCTTACTGCTCAATCGGGTGGTCGTCAACGATGATCTTAAGATCGGCACTCCTGATTTCTGCGATGCACGAATCAATTCTTCCGGCACGTCCAGCTCTCTTGAAATAATGATGCCCGGCGTTTCTTCTCTGCAAAGATGCTCCATTCTTTCCAATCTCGTTCGTTTATCAAGCCCGTGAAAGAACGACAACTCGGTTTTTCCGATCAATTGCAGCCGTTCTGCGGGATAATACGTGAAGAACCCGGCCATCTCCAAACCCGGACGCGAGATGTCGCTCGTCGTGATCGGCCGGTGCAGCCCTTCCTCTCCGCTGATCAATTCCATTTCAAATCGTTCGATCAAGTCGTTCGTTTGTACTTTGGCCAACCGGTTCACCCCCTCGCGTCCTATTTTACCATACGACTTCCGGACGAAATCACTCCGCTTGCGGCAGTTATTTCTTCATCAATGGTTTCACGACGAAATACTCCAACAACATGTTGAGAATTGAAATGATAATCGCCGCCAACAACGCGGTTCCGAATCCTCCGATGTTGAAAGCCTCCCCCATGACAGAAGCCGTCAACATAAGCAACAACGCGTTAATGACGATCAAAAACAAGCCGAGCGTCAACACCGTAACCGGCAGCGTCAACAGGACGAGAATCGGTTTAATGAACATATTTATGAGGGCGAGCAAGAAACTCGCCCCGACCGCAGCCCAAACGCTCGTCAATTCAAACGAATGCAAATACCCCGCAACGACTATTAACACAATGCTGTTTACGACAATGTGAACGATCCATTTTGTCACTGGTCTCCCCCCTTCCCGTCTTAACAAGTCTGATTAATCACGCCCATTTCGGACAACGCTCTGAATCCCTCTGACGACATTCCAAATGAAAACGACTAACGAAATCAACCCGTAAATAATGATCGAGACGACGATCGAAGACCAGTGAAAACCGCTTGCCATCGTATAGAAAAAAAGCACCGGGATACTGGCTAACGGAATGAGATGAGACAAAAACGACAGTTTCGCCGCTTGCTTCACGTCCGGACTCTCAACGACAAAATAGACGATGATCGGAAATAAAAACGGAGCGAAAAACACGCTCAAATAGCAAAGCGATGCGAGTACGGCATTCAAATTCATAGAAATCTCTCCCTTCCCTAAACGATACGTGAATCGCGGGAAAAAGTTTCAGAAAAAGCCGGGAGTCCCCTCCCGGCCGACACGATTCACTTCGCCACTTTTTGTTTCCGTTCAATCTTCTCCGCCATCCTCTGCCGGTCCCTTTCGAGAACCGGTCCGAGATACTTCCCGGTATGGCTTCCCGATTGAGCAATCTTTTCGGGTGTGCCTTCGGCGACAATCGTTCCGCCGCCATCCCCGCCTTCGGGACCGAGATCGATGATGTGATCAGCCGTTTTGATCACGTCGAGATTGTGTTCGATGACGAGAACGCTGTCCCCATTATCAACGAGCCGCTGCAAAACATCAAGCAACCGAGCAATGTCGTCAACGTGCAGACCGGTCGTCGGTTCGTCGAGAATGTACAACGCCCTGCCCTTCGAACGACGGTACAGCTGCGATGCCAGCTTTACGCGCTGCGCTTCGCCTCCCGAAAGCGTCGTTGCCGGCTGACCAAGCTTGATATAGCCGAGCCCGACGTCAAACAACGTTTGCAGCCGCCGCTTAATGCGCGGGATGTTCTTAAAGAACTCCACGGCTTCTTCGACCGTCATGTCGAGCACATCGGAAATGTTCTTCCCTTTATATGTCACATCCAATGTTTCCCGATTGTACCGCTTGCCTTCGCACACTTCGCATGGGACATACACGTCTGGAAGAAAGTGCATCTCAATCTTAATGATGCCGTCGCCGCGACATGCTTCGCAGCGGCCGCCTTTCACGTTAAAGCTGAAACGGCCTTTCTTGTAGCCGCGCATTTTCGCTTCGTTTGTCGATGCGAACACGTCGCGTATAAAGTCAAACACTCCCGTGTATGTCGCCGGATTCGATCGCGGCGTGCGGCCGATCGGCGACTGGTCGATGTCGATCACACGGTCGAGTTCTTTGATGCCTTTGATCTTCTTGTGCTCGCCTGGCTTTTCCCGCCGGCCATGCAGCTTTTGCGCGAGCGCTTTAAACAATACCTCGTTGATGAGCGTGCTTTTGCCGGAACCGGAAACGCCGGTGACGCACGTGAACAAGCCGAGCGGGATTTTCGTCGTTACGTTTTGCAAGTTGTTTTCGCTTGCGCCGACGATTTCGAGCACCCGACCGTTTCGCTTGCGACGCTCACTCGGAACGGGGATAAACTGTTTGCCCGACAAGTAACGGCCCGTCAACGATTTCGGATCTTTCATGATTTCTTCCGGCGTCCCCGCAGACGTGATGTTCCCGCCGTGCGCACCCGCGCCCGGCCCGATGTCGATAAGGTAATCGGCAGCGAGCATCGTATCTTCGTCATGCTCGACGACGATTAACGTATTGCCAAGGTCTCGCATTTCTTCGAGCGTGCGGATAAGCCGGTCGTTATCGCGTTGATGAAGCCCGATCGACGGTTCGTCGAGAATATACAGCACGCCCATCAAACGCGAACCGACTTGCGTCGCCAGTCGAATCCGCTGCGCTTCTCCGCCGGAAAGGGTTCCGGCGGCACGGTTCAGCGTCAAATAATCGAGTCCGACGTTGACGAGGAAGCCGAGCCGGCTTTCGATCTCACGCAAAATGAGCCGGCCAATCTTTTGTTCTTTTTCCGACAGTTCGAGCGCTTGGAAAAATGCGTTGCCGTCTTTGATCGACAAAGCCGTCACTTCGCCGATATGTTTTTCGCCGACCTTCACTGCGAGCGCTTCTTCTTTTAGACGATGCCCGTTGCACGTCGGGCAAGGTTTTTGCGCCATATAACCTTCCATTTGTTCGCGGATAAAATCGGAGGCCGTTTCACGATAACGGCGCTCGACGTTCGGGAGTACGCCTTCAAACACGATATGATTTTCCCGTACGCGCCCGAAGTCGTTCTCGTAGCGGAAATATATTCGTTCTTTGTCCGACCCGTACAAAATGATATCCATCTGCTTCTTCGGCAAGTTCTTCACGGGGACATCCATGTCGATGTCGTAATGCTCGCATACCGCTTTCAGCATTTCTGGATAAAATTGCGAGCTCGTCGGTTCCCATGGCACGATCGCATGGTCGTTTAATGACCGATCCCAGTCCGGAATGACGAGGTCAAGGTCAACCTCGAGTTTCGAACCGAGCCCGTCGCAAGACGGGCACGCGCCGAACGGGCTGTTGAAAGAAAACATGCGCGGCTCGAGTTCACCGATTGAGAACCCGCAGTAAGGGCAGGAATGGTGCTGATTAAACAGCAGTTCTTCGCCGTCGACGATGTCGACGATCGCACGCCCGTCGGAAAGGCCGAGGGCGGTTTCGAGCGAATCGGACAGACGCGAACGAATGCCGTCTTTAACGACGATCCGGTCAACCACGACCTCAATGGAATGTTTTTTATTTTTTTCAAGGGTAATTTCTTCGGACACTTCGCGCATTTCGCCGTCCACGCGCAAGCGGACGTACCCTTGCTTCTTAATGTCTTCGAGCGTTTTCACATGCTCGCCTTTTCGTCCAGAAACAACAGGAGCTAGAATTTGCAGTTTCGTCCGTTCCGGATAGTCGAGAATCCGGTCGACCATTTGCTGAATCGTTTGCGACGTGATTTCCACACCGTGGCGAGGACAAATCGGGTGTCCGATTCGCGCAAACAGCAACCGCAAGTAATCGTAAATTTCCGTGACCGTTCCGACCGTCGAACGCGGGTTCTTGCTCGTTGTTTTCTGGTCAATCGAAATCGCCGGCGACAACCCTTCGATCGTGTCGACGTCCGGTTTGTCCATCTGTCCGAGAAACTGTCGCGCATACGCGGACAACGATTCCACATATCTCCGCTGACCTTCCGCATAGATCGTATCAAATGCTAGAGAAGATTTGCCCGAACCTGATATACCCGTCAATACGACGAGACGGTCACGGGGAATTTCCACGTCGATGTTTTTCAAATTATGGACTCTCGCCCCTTTAATTCGAATGTTTTCATTCGCCATAACTGACCATCACCTTCCCGCCTTCAGCTCCAGGACGATGTCCCTCAATTCGGCTGCGCGTTCAAATTGCAAGTCTTTCGCTGCTTGCTTCATTTCCTTTTCCAGCCGTTCGATCATCTTGTTGCGTTCCGTTTTGCTCATTTTCTTCGGATCCGGCTTGTTTTCGTACTTGCCTTCTTCTTCCGCCGCCATCGTCGCGCGGATCACATCGCGGACGTCCTTCTTGATCGTCATCGGCGTTATACCGTGCGCCTCATTAAATGCTTGTTGCGTCTCGCGCCTTCGGTTCGTCTCTGAAATGGCAATTTCCATTGACTTGGTCATTTTATCCGCATACATAATGACAGAGCCGTTCTCATTGCGCGCCGCGCGCCCGATCGTCTGAATCAAGGAGCGTTCCGCACGCAAAAACCCTTCTTTATCGGCATCGAGAATCGCTACAAGCGATACTTCAGGAATATCCAAACCTTCCCTCAACAAGTTAATGCCGACGAGCACATCAAACACCCCGAGCCGCAAATCGCGAATGATCTCAATGCGCTCCAACGTTTTGATTTCGGAATGCAGATAACGAACTTTCACGCCCATATCATTCAAATAATCGGTTAAGTTCTCCGCCATCTTCTTCGTCAGCGTCGTCACGAGCACTCTTTCGTCTTTCTCGGTTCGTTTATGAATCTCTTCAAGCAAATCATCGATTTGCCCTTCGATCGGACGTACTTCGATCGTAGGATCGAGCAAACCGGTCGGTCGAATGATCTGCTCAACCATCTCCGGTGTATGTTCCAGCTCATAAGGTCCCGGCGTAGCGGACACATAAATGATCTGGTTCACATGCTTTTCAAACTCCTCGAACGTCAGTGGACGGTTGTCCTTGGCTGACGGCAAACGAAACCCGTGATCAACGAGGACTTCTTTCCTAGCGCGGTCGCCGTTGTACATGCCTCTCACCTGAGGCAGCGTCACGTGCGATTCATCAACGAGGATCATGAAGTCCTCCGGAAAGTAATCCAGGAGCGTATATGGCGTTGATCCCGCTTCACGAAGCGTAATGTGCCGCGAGTAGTTCTCGATCCCGGAGCAAAAACCCATCTCCTGCATCATCTCGACATCATACCGTGTCCGCTGTTCGAGGCGCTGCGCCTCGAGCAGTTTGCCTTCATCTTTTAACTCTTTCAGCCGCTCTTCGAGTTCCTGCTCAATTCTTTTGATGGCGATTTGCATCTTCTCTTCGCGAGTAACGAAGTGGGAAGCCGGGAAAATCGCAATATGGTCGCGTTCGCCGATGATTTCGCCCGTTAACGAGTCGACCTCGGTAATCCGATCAATTTCGTCTCCGAAAAATTCGACGCGCATACAATGCTCGTCCCTCGATGCTGGAAAAATTTCGACGACGTCGCCGCGAACACGGAACGTTCCGCGCACAAAATTGACGTCGTTTCGTGCATATTGAATGTCGACGAGCTCCCGCAGCAGACGGTCCCTTTCTTTTTCCATCCCTTTTCGCAACGAAAGCACCATCTCGCGATACTCTGTCGGCGAACCTAAACCGTATATACACGACACGCTGGCAACGACGATCACGTCACGCCGCTCAAATAACGCGCTCGTCGCCGAGTGTCGCAACTTATCAATCTCATCGTTGATGCTTGCATCTTTTTCAATAAACGTGTCGCTTTGCGGAATATACGCTTCCGGTTGATAATAATCGTAATAACTGACGAAATATTCAACCGCGTTGTTTGGAAAATATTCTTTGAATTCGCTGTACAGTTGGCCTGCCAGCGTTTTGTTGTGGGCAATGACAAGCGTCGGGCGATTCACTTGCTGAATCACGTTGGACATCGTGAACGTTTTACCCGTTCCGGTCGCGCCGAGCAGCGTTTGATGCTTCTTGCCCTCACGGATGCCTTGAACGAGCCGCTCGATCGCCTTTGGCTGATCCCCTTGCGGTTCGTATTTCGACACGAGCTGAAAATCCATCGAGACACCCTCCGTTCCTCATGTCATAGCTCTCATTATAGCACAATCCGTCTTTGAACCAATAAAAAAACGAACGGATATTCGTTCTTTTTTTGTTTCCATTATTCCCTAAAAAAATGCGAGAAAAACATCGCCGGCGCAACAAAAACATGAAAAAAACGCGCAAAGAATCAAGAGATTCTCTGCACGTTGGATGAGAAATCGATCACCGGGACGCCGCATTCGACGCTTCCCTCATGCCGTCAACGAACAACAACCCGAGTTCGTGATGCGTTCCCTGGTAAACGGCGCCTTGCACGAACCGGACTTCGCCCGATTCGTTAAGCACTTCCATTTTACAATAAGCGGCGTTTTGCTGCAGCGCTTCGTAAAACCGTTCTTCCGAACTTACCGGAACCCCGTTGACCTTTTGAATTCGTTCGCCGACGTGAATGCCGAGTTTTTCAGCAGGCGATTCCGGCAAAACCCCAACGACAACGAGGCTGTCGGAGTGTGGAGCGAAATAATGGGAGCGATGGTTGCGCCGCTGGGCATCGACGATGATCCAAACCACTTGCCAAAGCAGCGCAAATACCGCCGTGACGGGTGGAATCCACGCATGGTCAGCGTAGTAAAGGGCGGCAACAGCCGCAGCCAAGACAATAACGCCCAAAGTCAGTTGTCGTTTCGCAACAGTGCGTACCGCACGCTCCGGTGCTTGATAGGTAATCAAAGCATAAAAAGCGAGACCGAAGGGCACGACGGTCACGGTAAAACTGCCGTCATCCGCACCGAACAACGGCCAATAGGAAAAGGACGGCCATGCATCACCAGGCAACAGTACCACAAGCGGAAGCAGCCAAAACTTTCTTGCCTCGTGGGCTCCGACGGACTTGCCGCGTTTGCCCGGCAATAAACGCGGAACGGTGTTCGCAGCGGAAGCGCGAATAAGCACGGCTTCCGTAACGATTAAAAGTCCGAGCAGAATCAAAATCGACGGCAATGAAGTTTGCTGCCCTTGCAGCATCCATCGATCGAGAAAATTTACCCCGGTATGCAAAGGAGGTCCGTAATAAATGAGCAAAACGGATGCGGATAAGGGGAATGATGGCGACAACAAGCGCAGCCGCCAGGTGAGCATGCCGAGCGTGTACAAGCACGCAAAAAGAACGAGCGCGCCTTCCGTTAAAACGACGCCCGCCGCGACCAGAACCACCGAACAAAGCAGTCCGGCAGCGAGCCCAGGCAAGAGTGCCTGTTTCACACCCCTCCAAAAGCCGTAAACGCGCACGTGAAATTGCCGGCGTTCCTTTTTCACCCGAAAATGATGGAGCAAGACTAAATAGAGTAAAAACAAATAAAGCAACGGCTGCATGAACAGTTGCAGCCATCCATAGCCGATCGTCGTCAACGTATCCATTTCTTCACCTTTCGTCTACGAGGTTGGAGTACACGCGAAAAAGTATCCGCAGAAGAGTCTCTGCGGATACTTATTCGACATTCCTTGACGGGTTCCTGCCCGTTCCGTCATTGATTTTCCAAATAGCCAAGCGCCGTTTGCAACTGCAGATCGTTTTTCTTCTTATCTACCGCCTGCAATATCTTTTGATCGAGCATTTTCGCCGTTTTCTTGTCAATTTTGCCCGTCGCCGACAATCCGTTTTCGTTTTGGAAAGCTTTCACGGCCGTCACCGTTTGCTTTCCGAAATAACCGTCCTCGCGTCCGGTTTCGAACCCGAGCCCTTCCAACATGATCTGGGCGTTTTTCACTTTGTCGTTGTTCTCGTTATACGCTAACGTTTCCCCTTTTTCAACGGTGATTGGATGCGCATAAAAGTATTCCGGCTGCTTCACGGAAATATCAGGCTTCAATCCTTTTTTATGAATCCAATGGCCGTCCGGCGTCAGCCATTTCATGATGGTTAATTTCAACCGGCCCTTACCGACATTGAACTCCGTTTGGACAGTGCCTTTGCCAAAAGATTTCGTTCCGACCAACTTGTAACCTCCGGCCTCCTGCAATGCCCCTGATAAAATTTCTGCCGCAGAAGCACTGCCGCCGTTAATCAACCCGACGATCGGATACTCCTTTTTCTCTTCAAGATTGGAAAAATAACGTTTCTTGTTGCCGTTCCGATCAACGACTTGCACAATCGGTTCATCGTTCGGAATGAGCTCATCGGCAATTTTCGTTACCGATCCGAGATACCCACCCGGATTTCCGCGAACATCGATGACGAGTCCGGCAATCCCTTGACTCTCGAGGGCGTCAAGCGCTTCATGAAATTCGTCGGCCGTTCCTTCGGAAAACGATGTAATTTGAATAATGCCGTAAACCTTTCCGTCTTTCTTCACCGTATCCTTATGAACCGTTTCAATCGGTATTTCTCCCCGGGTGACCTTGACTTTCATTATTTCATCGGAACCTTCCCGCTTAATGCCGAGCGTAACCGTCGTTCCTTTTTTTCCACGGATTTTCTGTACCGCCTCATACAAATCGAGCCCGGTAATGCTCTTTCCGTTAATGGAAATGATCTGGTCATTGGCCCGCAACCCGGCCTTGTCCGCAGGCGAACCTTTGAACGGCGACATGATCGTGACGATTCCGTTCACCATGGACACTTCCGCTCCGATGCCTTGATACGAAGACGACAGCGATTGCGTGAATTGCCGTGCCGCTTCCGGGTCCATATACACGGAAAACCGGTCGTCGAGCGAGTCGATCATCCCTTGGATCGCTCCGTTGATCAGTTCGTCTCCGTCGACTTCCTTATAATAATTTTTCGTAATCAGTTCGTAAGCTCTTTTCACTTTTTCAAAAGAGACTTTCGATTCGTTATCCTCGGGCGCCTTCTTCCCTCCGCCGTTTTCTTCCGATTCGATTTGGCGGTGCCCTTCCGACGTCCCTTGCCCAGAAGATGCCGCAAAAAGCGACATGCCGAAGTACGTGCCGCCGGCGCCGATCAACAGCGATGCGATCAGCATAAGTGTGATGGTTAATTTCCTCAGTCTCATAGATTCACCTCTAACATTTTGAAGGAGAAAGGCACCCCACCTGATGGTGCGATGCCCTCGGTAATGGGTTGCAGAATCCAAACCGAATGCCTTTCTTATATTCTACTATATGTACGGCTTGTTTTCATTATGATTGGGAAAAAGCTTGCGGCCAAGCTCCCTTCAGATACAGCTGTAAAAAAAAACCGAACCTGCTAAGGTTCGGAATGAAAGTTAGAAAAACGGATACGGATTGACTCCGTTGTCGCCGGAGATGCTCCCTTGGTCGATTTCGAAATGCAAATGGGCGCCCGTGGAGTGTCCGCTCGAACCCACGGCAGCAATTTGTTGTCCGCGCGACACATGTTCTCCAGAGTGAACATAGATTTCATTGTCATACATATGACCATACACCGTGTAGTAGCCGTTCGGATGTGCGATCACGATCCAGTTTCCGAAACCGCTGGCCGGACCTGCATACAAAACCGTTCCTGATCCAGCCGCGTAAATCGGCGTTCCGACCGGAGCCGCAAAGTCGATGCCGTCGTGGAAATCTCTCCCGCCGAACCGCCAACCATAGCCGGATGAAATATAATACGTACCGGCGCGCATCGGCACGATAAATTCACCCGAACCTCCGCTTAACGTACGTCCCGACGGCGAATGACTTCCGCTGGACTGTTGCCGTTCCCGCTTCCTTTGCTCTTCCTCACGTCGTTTCTTCTCTTCGATCGCAGCATTCCGCTTCGCGATCAAATCGTCGATTTTGTCTTCAATAATCGCAATGGCTTGCTGTTGCTCTTCAATTTCTTCTTTAATCTCTTCTTCTTGCGCCTTCAACTGCTCCATCAATTCATGCTGTTGCTGCTTCTTTTTCTCCAAACCGGCACGCATTTGTTCGAGCGAGTCGAGCTGATCTTGAAGTTTCGCCATTTCCGACTGGACTTCCTTCTTGTCTGCCTCAAGCTTGCGTTTGTCCGCGATTTGCTCTTCAAGCAACCGCTTGTCCTGTTTGGCGATCAAGTTGACAAAAAGGACGCGGTCAAGAAAATTGCCGAAGCTTTTCGCGCCGAGCAACACATCGATGTAGCTGATCGCGCCTCCGCTTTTGTACATCGAGCGTACGCGTTCCTTCAATAGCCTGTCCCTTTTTTCAATTCTTTGTTCCGTTGCGTCGATCTCCTCGTTCAACTGCTCGATCTTATCGCGAGTCGCTTCAATGTCGCTTTTTTTAGCATCAATTTTGTTTTGCGCTTCGGAAATTTCTTGTTTTAATCGCTCGATTTTTTCGCGCGTTTCCGTTTCCCGATCCTTTACTTGATCCAATTTGCTTTGATTTTGGGCGACTTGTTCTTCCTTCTCATTCTGGCTGTTATGTACTTCGGAAATTTGCTGCTTCAAGTCGCTGATATCATCGGCCGAAGCAAGCTTTGCTCCGGGAAATGTGAACGACAGCGTCAATCCAAGTGTAATCACAACCGCCTTTCTATGATTTGCCAAAACCTTCATCCCCCCCAATGTAAACCTTTATATTCTAAGAAATTTCCGGACTGAAGTAATGCTTCCCCATACACCGATCACCGCGCCGATCATCACGAGCCCTGTCGAAAGCAAATAAATTTGCGGATTGACCGGTATTAATTCAATGAAGGTCGTCGCGTAATGCGTGTAAAAAAAGTGGTAAAAAGACTGGTACGCAGACAACAACAACGTAACCGGCAGAACGGAGCCGAGAATGCCGAGTGACAAGCCTTCAACGAAAAACGGCCAACGAATGAAGCCGTTTGTCGCTCCGACAAGTTTCATGATCTCGATTTCTCTGCGCCTTGAAACGATCGTCAATTTAATCGTATTGCCGATCAAAAACACTGTCGTGAACAATAAGCCGACAATCAAAACAAGCCCGATGTTTCTCGAAATCGAAGTAACTTCGAGCAAACGTCGAACGGTATCTTTCGCAGCCCTGACGTCGGACAAGTTTTCGAATGTCTTTACTTTTTCTGCGATTTTGATCGTGTCTTCCGGGCGCTTCGGCTTAATCACGAAGGAGTCCGGCAAAGGATTTTCGTTCTTGAGCGATTCAAGGACAGGCGACGGTTCGCCTTCGGTACTCATGCTTTCTATAAGTTGCTGCAACCCTTCCTCTTTTGAAACAAAGTCCACGCTTCCCACGAGAGGTAAGGAAGAGATCTTTTCCCGCAATTGATCCACTTGCTGTTGCGTCGCCGTTCGACTAATGTAAGCCTTCACTTCCACATCGTCTTTGATCTTGTCCGTAATGTGATTCAAATTCAGCATCAGCGCCATGAAGAAACCGACCAAAAGCAACGCCACTGTAACCGAGCTGATCGAAGCGAAGGTCATCCAACCGTTACGTCCGAGATTCTTCAAGCCTTCTTTTCCGTGACGCCCCAACGTTCTAAGCTTCATACCCATATCTCCCCGACATTTCGTCACGTACAATCATGCCGCCGTCGATGGCAACGACGCGCCGCTTGATCGTATCAACGATTTCCTTGTTGTGAGTGGCCATAACGACAGTCGTGCCGTTCGTGTTGATTTCATCGAACACGTTCATGATGTCCCAAGCCGTATCCGGATCGAGGTTCCCCGTCGGTTCGTCGGCGATGATCACCGACGGCCCATTAGCCAATGATCGAGCCAACGATACCCGTTGCTGCTCTCCTCCGGACAATTCGTCCGGCAGAAAACGCGCTTTATGTTTCAATTTAACGAGATCGAGAACTTCCATTACCCGTTTTCTAATGTTGCGGCGAGACTCTTCGATAACTTCAAGTGCAAACGCAACATTTTCATAGACGGTCAGCTTCGGCAACAACTTAAAGTCTTGGAAGACAACGCCGACTCTCCGCCGTAAGATTGGAATCTCCCGTTCTTTTAAATTGGTTAAATTCATTCCATTTACCACAATTTTTCCTTTTGTGGCTTTTTCTTCTCTATACATTAATTTAATAAACGTGGATTTGCCGGCACCGCTCGGGCCGACAACATAGACGAATTCCCCTTTTTCGATCGTTATGTCGACGCCGTTCAATGCCATGACGCCGTTGGGATACGTTTTCCACACATCCCGCATTTCTATCAAACCAATCACTTCCCAGTCGAGATAAACGAACAAAATTCGCCATTTCCCGATCATATTTTCAACTAAAATCTATTATACACGCATCCTCGCAGTCGTTGGGGAAAAATTATGTTACAATTTCTTTTCAATCGTATGATAAATTGACATAATTCGAGGATTTTTTGTAATATAGGGGAATTTGTGGATGAAAAACTAAGATCCCTAGTAAGGGACCTCGCGCGCCGTTTAACTTTTGTTAAACCCTTCTCCCAACACTTCATTCGCATTCGTGACGATGACGAATGCTTTCGGATCCGTTCGCTTCACTAAACGTTTCAAACGGGTCACTTCATTTTGCGACACGACGCACATCAATACCGGACGCTCGTCGTCGGTATAGCCGCCGGTGCCCGAAAAGCGCGTAACGCCGCGGTCGATTTCGGTGAAGATCAACTGTCTCAATTGCTCGGGTCGGTTGGAAACGATCATCGCCATTTTTGCCGAACCGAATCCGATTTGAACGACGTCAATCATTTTTCCAGTCAAGTACATGCCGATCAAGGCGTAGAGTGCCTGTTCGATCCCGAACACGAAGGCAGAAGTGACAACGATCGAGCCGTCAATCATTGCGACGCATAAACCGAGCGGAGCGCCGATATATTTATGAATGATTTGCGCAGCCAAATCGGTCCCTCCCGTAGAAGCTTTCCCGCGAAACACGAGGCCGAGGCCGAGACCGACACCGATTCCGCCGAACAACGAGCCGAGCAAAGGGTCGTTCGTGGCAGGTGCCAGCCCGGACGAAAGAAAGACGACAAACGGAAGAAAGATCGTGCCAAGCAAAGTTTTCAGCGTATATTGTAAATAGCCGAGCTGATCTCCGAGAAACAAGATTCCCGCCGCAAACAACGGAAGATTAAACGCCCACTGCACGAACGACGGCTCCCAGCCGAACACCCAGCTTAAGATCGTACTGATCCCGCTGACTCCCCCGGAGGCGACTTTATTCGGGAGCAGAAACAAATTGAAAGCGAGCCCGACGAAAGTCGATCCAATCAGGACGAACAAATAGTCGAAAACAAGTTCCGTTCGAGGGGAAATCCCTTGCCGTTTCATTTGTTTGATCGTCACCATCCGAGCCACTCCCCCGTTGAAATTCTCGCAAACCTCCAAGATTATAACATAGGGGCTTCCGATAAAAAAAATAAAACCCCCGTGACCGTTTGCCGGCCGCGGAGGTTGCGGTTGCTTATGAAAGGTCTTGCAATTGCCAACGCAAATAAGCGTCGATGAACATGTCCAGGCTTCCGTCCATGACGGCTTGCACATTACCCGTCTCAACGTTCGTCCGGTGGTCTTTCACCATGTTGTACGGATGAAACACGTACGAACGGATTTGACTGCCCCAGCCGATTTCCTTTTGCTCGCCGCGAATTTCTTCCATTTCTGCCTTCTGCTCTTCGATTCGACGTTGATACAACTTCGCTTTCAACATTTTCATCGCTTGCGCGCGATTTTTGATCTGCGATCGTTCCGATTGGCACGTAACGACAATGTTTGTCGGCACATGCGTAATCCTAACTGCGGAGTCGCTCGTATTGACATGTTGGCCGCCCGCTCCGCTTGAACGATACGTGTCGATCCGCAAATCTTCCGTTCGAATGTCGACTTCCACGTCGTCATCCATTTCCGGCATCACTTCGCAAGAAACGAAGGACGTATGGCGCCGGCCGGAAGAATCGAACGGCGAAATCCTAACGAGCCGGTGAACGCCTTTCTCGGACTTCAAGTTTCCGTACGCATTATGGCCTTTTACCAATATCGTCACGCTTTTGACGCCGGCTTCGTCCCCGGGCAAATAATCGAGCGTCTCCGTCTTATATCCGCGCTCTTCCGCCCAGCGCGTGTACATGCGAAGCAGCATTTGCGCCCAATCTTGCGACTCCGTTCCGCCCGCTCCCGGGTGCAATTCGAGAATGGCGTTGTTTTTATCATACGGCTCACTCAACAACAAATCGAGTTCGAACTTGTTCAGTTTCTCGGTCAATCCGGCGATGCCGTCCTCCAATTCCTTGCGCAGTTCGGCGTCCCCTTCTTCTTTCACCAATTCATAAGAAACTTCAAGGTTCTCGTAACTTTCTTCCATTTCCTCGAGTTTGCCGACTTGGTCCTTGAGCCCGTTCGTCTCGTCGATGACTTGTTGCGCTTCTGTTTGATTGTCCCAAAAGCCCGGATCGGTCATTTTCAACTCAAGCTTCTCGATCTTGTCCTTTTTGTTGTCGAGGTCAAAGAGACCCCCTAAAGTCGTCTAACCGTTTCTCGATCGCCGCCATTTCCGCCTTCATTTCTGAAAGTTCCATAGACCCACACTCCTTATTTTCCGTGACAATGTTTGTATTTTTTCCCGCTTCCGCACGGACACGGATCGTTTCGGCCGATCTTCTCGCCTTTCACTGTCGGCTTCCGCTTCGTTTGGCCTTCTTCGCCGTTGCCGTGATAGGCGGTTTCGTTTTCAGCCACCTTTTGCCTCTCCAGATTTTCTTCAATTTGCGCCTTCATCACGTAAGTGGCCACTTGTTCTTCAATCGACGCTACCATCGCCTCGAACATTTGAAACCCTTCAAATTGATATTCGCGCAACGGATCGTTTTGACCGTACGCCCGCAAATGAATGCCCTGGCGCAATTGATCCATCGCATCGATATGATCCATCCATTTGCTGTCGACCGCGTGCAACACGATAACTTTTTCAAACTCGCGCATTTGTTCCGGAGTCATTTCCCGCTCGCGCCGATCATAATTTTTCTTGACGGTGTCGAACATCAACTCGATGATTTCTTCCGGATCTTTTCCTTTAATGTCTTTCTCCGTCACTTCTCCTTCGAAGAGGAAGGTCGCGTTCGCATAATCAATGATCGCCTGCAAATCCCATTCTTCGGGAACTTGATCCTCCGGGGTGTGCGCCTTCACAATCCGTTCGATGGTCGAATAAATCATATCTTCAACGATGCCGCGAAGATTGTCCGACATGATAACTTCTTCTCTTTGCTTATAAATGATTTCGCGCTGTTGGCGCATCACGTCGTCATATTGCAACACTTGTTTACGTGCGTCAAAGTTATTGCCTTCCACGCGTTTTTGCGCTGATTCCACCGATCGCGACACCATCTTGCTCTCAATCGGTTGGGAATCGTCCATTCCGAGCCGCTCCATCATGTTCTGCATCCGCTCGGAACCGAAACGGCGCATCAATTCGTCTTCGAGCGACAAATAAAAACGGGACGAACCCGGATCCCCTTGACGGCCGGAACGGCCGCGCAACTGGTTGTCGATCCGCCGGCTTTCGTGGCGTTCCGTACCGATAATGTGAAGGCCGCCGAGTTCCTTCACGCCTTCGCCGAGTTTAATGTCGGTTCCGCGTCCGGCCATGTTAGTGGCGATCGTTACCGCACCTTTTTGACCGGCATTGGCGACAATTTCCGCCTCGCGGGCATGATTTTTCGCATTCAGCACGTTGTGCGGAATGCCGCGTTTTTTCAATAGTTTCGATATAAGCTCAGACGTCTCGACCGCAACCGTACCCACGAGTACCGGTTGTCCGGTGTTGTGCCGTTCGACAATTTCATCGACGACAGCTTGAAATTTTCCGTCCATCGACTTGTAAATCAAATCCGGATGATCTTGGCGAACGACCGGACGGTTCGTCGGAATGACGACGACGTTCATGTTGTAGATGTTTTGAAATTCTTCTTCTTCCGTTTTGGCGGTACCGGTCATGCCGGCCAGTTTCTCATACATGCGAAAATAGTTTTGGAAAGTGATCGTCGCCAGCGTCTTGCTTTCCCGCTGAATTTCGAGATTTTCTTTCGCCTCTATTGCCTGATGCAGCCCTTCGCTGTAGCGGCGACCTTTCATGAGCCTTCCGGTGAACGAATCGACGATGACGATTTCGCCGTCTTGAACGACATAATCGGTATCTCTGTGCATCACGACATGCGCCTTCAATGCTTGGTGAATATGGTGGTTAAGAGTCACATGCGCATAGTCGAACAAATTATCAATGTTGAAAAATTTCTCCGCCTTCGTCATGCCGGACTCGCTCAATTGAACCGCCTTCGTCTTGACGTCTAAAATGTAGTCGTCTTCGTCAAGCATGGAAACGAATTGGTCCGCCTGCATATAAAGTTTCGTCGATTTCTCCGCCGAACCGGAGATGATCAATGGCGTTCTCGCTTCGTCAATCAAAATTGAGTCGACTTCGTCAACGATCGCAAAATGGAGCGATCGTTGCACGCGTTCTTCCGGATACAACACCATATTGTCACGCAGGTAATCAAATCCGTATTCGTTGTTCGTTCCATAGGTGATGTCGGCTGCATAAGCTTCTCGTTTCTCTTCTTTCGAAAGGCCGCTTACGTTCAGGCCGACGCTCATTCCGAGGAAATTGTACAATTTTCCCATTTCCTCCGATTGGGTTTCAGCCAAATATTCGTTTACGGTAACGAGGTGAACGCCTCTGCCGGTCAAAGCATTCAAGTAAATCGGCAAAGTCGCCACGAGCGTCTTTCCTTCACCGGTTTTCATTTCGGCGATGTTCCCATCGTTCAGAACCATTCCCCCGAGAAGCTGCACGCGGAACGGTGTCATACCCAGTACGCGCGTCGACGCTTCACGAACAACGGCGAACGCCTCAACGAGAAGGTCGTCCAAAGATTCCCCGTCTTCAAATCGCTTCTTGAACTCGTCGGTCTTCGCTCGCAAAGCCTCGTCGCTAAGTTGCTCCATTTCTGGTGCCAACGCTTCAATTTCATCCGCTAAGTTTTCGAAACGAGCCAATCTGCGCTGGCTCGGGTCTCCTACGATTTTTTTCAGCAATCCCATCATCGGTCATGCACCTCTTTATGAGAATTTCGATATTGGTTCAATCGTTGAAAAAAGTGATAAGATACACCTTTTCATTTTATCAAGAGATGACCGAGGTTACAAGGAATGGCCGAGAGCCTGCGGCTTTACAAAGGTTTCTCGCATAAAATGAGGCACAGTTGATGGATCAACTGTGCCTCTGAAAAGCCGGCTTTCGAGCTCGCTCTTTTATTCAGGTTCAATCAGCCCGTAGCGGCCGTCCTTCCTTTTATAAACGACGTTCGTGAATCCGCTTTCAGCATTGGAGAATACAAAGAAGGAGTGTCCGAGCATATCCATCTGCAAGATCGCTTCTTCCACGTCCATTGGTTTCAAAGTGAATCTTTTCGTTCTCACTACTTCAATTTCGTCTTCATCATAGTCATAAGCGGAAGACCCGTTCGTAATGCCGTTGCGAAACAAGGATTTCGTCCCGGACTGACGAAACTTCCGGTTTACTTTCGTTTTATGTTTCCTTATTTGCCGTTCGAGCTTTTCAACCACGAGATCGATCGCCGCGTACATGTCCGAATGAACTTCTTCTGCGCGAAGCAATAATCCCGACATCGGTATCGTGATTTCGATGATCTGCTCGTTGTTATGGACCTCCATGTTAACATGGACTTCTGAACTAGGTGGAGTATCAAAATATCTTTCTAATTTTCGAACCTTTTTCTCGGTATAATCCCTTAAAGATGGCGTCACCTCAAGGTTTTCACCGCGGATGTTAAAATTCATCATTGAACTCCTCCTTTACGGTTGTACGTATACTATTCTTCATTCCCGTTAAAAATCCTTCATGAAACCCTAAAATTCTTTTAGGGTTCTCTAAAATAGTATATCGACGAATCGGCGTCTTTTATGCCTGTTTGCCTAGTTTTGGAAACAGAAAAACCCCTGTTCCGGAAAGAACAGGGGGTTGTTGCTTTTATCCAATTCCTCAAGGGAATGTGAATTAAAGCTTAACTACGTTTGCGGCTTGAGGACCGCGTTGTCCGTCAACGATGTCAAACTCAACAGATTGACCTTCGTCAAGAGTTTTGAACCCTTCGGACTCGATTGCCGAATAGTGTACGAATACATCGTCTCCATCTTCGCGTTCGATGAATCCGTAACCTTTTTCAGCGTTGAACCATTTTACTTTTCCTTGCATGTTTCGTTCACATTCCCTTCGTGAAAATCTAAATATTTGTGGAATCCCACACCAATAATATACCTGCAAAGAATTACAATGTCAAACACCATTGTCAGAAAGTATTGAAAGAAAACACTTCAACGTGGATCCGCCGTTATTTACGTTGATCCAAAAACATTCCGTCGGCGCCGCCGCCCTCATACGGCCGCGAATACCGCCGGCTTGTCGCTTTTTTCCGCCGAACCTGAACGAGTTCATCGCGAATGTCCTGAAACATTTTCCCAAGCTGGTCTTGAATGGCTCGGTCATACGCGAGCAACTCGTCTTTCCATTCGAACAAGCGGGAATCGGGATTTTCGGAACAACGGTCAATTTCTTTTTGGCGCTCGTCAAGTAGTTCGTCGATGCCGCTGATGAACGCTTCGCGGTTTTCTTTCGGCATTCCTTTTTTTAAATGCTCATACAGTTTTTTTGTCGTCACGAACAATTTATCGTTCGCGTCCATTATACCTGTCCGTTCTGCTTGAATTGTTGTTTGCGATGAGCCACGAGAACTTCTTTCCAAGCATCACGGAATTCCGTTACGTATTGTTCCGCTTCGTTCAAACTGTCAGCGTCGCTTTTTACATTGGCTTCAACGAGGCAGCGATGGATGTAATCGTACATTTGCATCATTCCGCCGGCAATCTGGACCTCTTGATCAAGCGTTAACATCAGTTCCCGGATAATGTTTTGCGCCTTCACCAATTGAACGTTCTTTTGCTCATAGTCTTGTTCGGCTAACGCCGCTTTCGCGAGTCGAATGAATTTTAAGCACCCGTCATAAAGCATCAATGTCAACTGTCCCGGCGATGCCGTCGTTATCGCTTGATCTTCGTACGTTTTATAAGAGCGATTTACACTCATCTCAGTCGTTCATCACCTTTCTTTTTACGAAAATTGGTTCATCAAAAAAGCCGATTGCTGATTGGCTCGTTGAATAGCTTTTTCCATCGCTGTAAACTCCCGGTAATAACGATCTTCGACATCGTTTAAATGATCGAGGAAACGATCGATTTTTCCGTCCAAATCGTTGATTTTTCGCCCGAGAAAATATTGACTGTAGGTCATCGCCGCATTCCCTGCCTTCTGTTCGACGCGGTCAATCGTCTCCTCGACGGTCTTTTCGATTCTCGTCGCAAGTCCGCTTGTATCGAATGATCCGGTATCGACCGTGAACAATTCCTTTACGGCGTTCGGATCATCAGCAATGGCGGCTTTCAGTTTGTTCTCATCGATGATTAATTTTCCGTGATCTTTATAATTGGTCGATGTCGTAATGCCGATTTCGGAAAGTTGATCATACGCAGAATTGGCCGCTCCGGAAACCGGACTGTACAAATCAAGCCGCATTTCGCTTAAGCCGGAAGTCAATATCGAATCGTTTCTGAGCATGCCGCTTTTCGCTTTTTCCTCCCAGTTCTCGATGTCATCGTCGCTCATTTCTTTCTTTTGTTCATCGGTCAACGGCTGGAAATCGCGATATCTTTCTTCGGACAGCTCACTGTTAATTTTCTCGATTGTCTCGTTATATTTGTCAACGAAGGATTTGATCGATTCAAAAATCGTTTCGGTATCGGTAGACGTATTTACAGTCACAGTCTCCCCGGCAGCGATGTTTGACTTCAATTGGAACGTTACGCCGCTGATCGTAAATTCGTTGGAGTGGCGTTTCGTCGTCAAACCGTTCAAAGTGAACGTCGCATCGGTTCCCCCTTGCTCATTGGCTGAATTTAAAGCCAGCGTCGTCGTTAAAAAGGATCCGTTGAATAAAATTTCTTTTCCCGCCGTGTTGTAATTTCCCGTCTCGGAGCGAGAAACCGCGACTTTTCCCGTCGCCGAATCATAAAACATGTTGACGCCGGCGTCGGATTGATTGACCGCGTTCATAATGTCGTTCAATGATTTCGAGCCGTCAAAGGTATACGATTGCGTCACCGCTTGTCCAGCATCGTCGTAAGTCGTTAAAGAAAACGCGACTTCATTGTATTGATAATCGGCAGAAATCGTACTTCCCGCGGTGATTGTCGTTCCGAAAGTCATGTTTCCAGTTTCCTGATCGATGAGCACTTTATTCGTACTGGTGTCTGCATCATAACTCGCCTGATCTGTATAAACCGTATACGCAGTCGTCGTTCCGCTTGAATCGGTGACGGAAATCGTTGCCGACCCGGCGGTAACGGCACCGTGATCGAGAGAAAAGCTCGTTCCGTCTGCGGAAACAGCAATCTGTTCACCGGTCACCGATTGCTGCGTAAACGTCAAGCCGTTAGTGAAATGTCCTTGCATCGACCACAAACTTTTGCTCGGGTCAAAGGAGGCATCCCCAATCGAGGAAGTACTGCTATTGTTCGCGGCGGTCGCCATCGTGGCATTGGTCATGGTGTATGACGTATTCCCTGCCGAAGCATCCGCAGTCACCGCCAACTTCGATTCATCCGAAGATACCGCATTTTTCACGTTGAAGGTGGCTTCGAGTCCGAGCTGAAAAGCGGACGTCTTCAAATCCAGCAATAAAGTGTTCATGGCACGATAATCACTGCGCTGCCACTCGAGCAGTTGCTGTCTCTGCTTCATGCGATTCAGCGGAAAACGCTCAGCTTTCATTAACTTATCGACGATCTTGTCCACATCAATCCCGCTCACAAGACCGCTGATTCTCAATAAATTGTCCATCGTTTGTAAGTCCTCCCATCCTTCGCGACATGTGAACATGCCGTCAAATTTACCTTTCAAGTAACCTTATCGTCGCTCATTAACAAAAATGCCGAAACGTTCAACCATAGAAGCGTACATGTCAAGCACTTTCTTGGGCGGTATTTCCCGAATCACTTCCGAAGTGCGGTTATTGATCATCTGAATGAAATACATACCTGTTTTCCGATGGTAAACGTATTGAATGTGGGATCGTGCCGGTTTCACTGCCTCCCGGCTGCTTCGCGATTCGAACGCATTTCCAGGTTTTAATTTCGAAGCTTTCGCCTCGCCTTGTGATTCTCGGAGTTTCTGATTGTTTTCGTTTGAACGTGAAGCGTTCATTAGAAAAATGAGCGGTTGATTTCCCGTCGACACTCCTGCCACGTCCATGTCCCGACCTCCTTAACACTTAACGTCGCACATACGAAATGGAGTATAAATGGTGAGTCGTTGTTGCACGACTTGTCTGTCATTTATATCGGCGGAATTCAAATTTTGTTTAGTGAACGGTAAACCGTTTTTAATAATTTGTGTACAGAACGGTCGTGGAGCCAAAAATAAAAAACGATCGAGATTTCCTCAACCGTTCGGCCTTTTGTCTGTTTTCAACTGCTTTCCTAATTGTTCAAGCAGTTTAGAAGGGGTTCCGGCAGCTTCGCTGTTTTCGCGCTGAATGGCCGCAAACACCTCTTTCCGGTGAATGTCTACTTCCCTCGGAGCTTCAATACCGAGTTTCACTTGATCGCCGTTAATTTCGATTACCTTTAATACGATTTCGCCGCCAATCAAAATTTCCTCGTTTGTCTTTCTTGTTAAGATCAGCATCGCTCGGCCTCCGTTCCGTTCGGTGCAGGAGTAACTAAGAAATGTTTCGTTTCGTAAGCAGAAGCGTCGAGAACGAGCTGTCTTCCTTTTCTCGCGCCGTAATGAATGACGAGCGGAGCTTTTAAATTCGCCGTCGTCTTTTCAAATGGATCACCGAGTGTTAACACGACATAAACAGAAACATCATTCCCCGTTTTTATTTCCAATTGTTCAGCAACCGAATCTGGTAAGTCAAAATGATAATGGTTAAAAAATATGAATGGATCGGCGATGACAAACGCAAGAGAAGGAGTATTTGCTGATTGCAAAATAAAAAAAGGCGTATTTTCAGAAAAAGGGGATACGACAAATTGCTTTTCATGCAAAAATCCCGGAAGTCCGTAAGGGAATTCGATGATGTCGCAATCATCGACGTTGATTTCCCCTTGGTATTTTGTTGCAATTTTCATGGTTGAATCACTCCGCTAAATGTGATGATCGATTCTCGAACCGGACACATCGATCGTTAAAGACGGCCAAACCCTCATATATACATTTACGTCCCCTCTGACAAACGAGAATTCCGGCGGATGCGGTTTCGCCTGAATCTCCGCGCCGAATGTTTGCCAGTGAATGTTCAGTTCAGCAGGGGAATAATGAAATTTCACGCTGAAAGGAGACTTCGGCATCCAGCCGATATTAATGCGAGCCGGCGGCGGAGCGCTGTTTTCTGCGGCGATGGCGGCAATCGGGTTCCCTCCGTTCTCGATCTTCATTAAACGGTCACCCTCGGCCGCCCTTCGCGCAATGCCTTCCAAAACCGCTTGATGGCCGCGTTTCGCATACTCGCGCCCCCAGGCAAAAACGGATTTTAAATTCGCTTCGGCAAAAGCTTGCGATTGATCAATGTCGAGCTTTCCCGATCGATGTTCAATGCGCATTTCCGCCTTCGGTTGGCGAATACGCAAATCCGCAGGCGATTGACGAATGTTCAACTTGGCAACTCGCGTTTGGAGGCCGATTCGACCGAAAGTGGACTGCATTTGCAACTGCAAGGTGTTCATTCTTTCACCCGCTATCTAAGAAAGTCGAGCAAAGTCGGCTGCATGATTCTGGCGCCGGCAGAAAGAGCGGCCCGGTGAACGCTCTCTTGCATCTTCAAATTCATAATGACTTTTTCAATATCGGCATCTTCATTGTTCGACATGATTTTCGTGGCAATTGTATGTTGCGAACCGAGCCTTTGCGTAATCATTGATACGCGATCACCGCGTGCGCCGAGTTCCGATCTAGCGGTAATGACGTTATCCAAATGCTGCTGTATTTTCGGAAGGTAACTCGCAATCACTTGTTCCGATGCTCCGGTTTGCAGATCGTTCTGCAGGTTTTCTAAATCTTGGAACAAAGACAAGTCGAATACGCTCGTCGGGTCGATGTTAACGCGAATGGTTATCCCGTCGTTCACCGCGATTTCAACGGCATTCGTATTCGTCGAAACCGTATTCGAGGCTAAGTCGACCGGCTTAGACGACGTCTCGGTCCCGTTAAAAATATATTTGCCTGCTACTTGTGTGTTCGCTACGGTTGCCATTTGTTTCTTCAACTGTTCGATTTCTTTTCCAATGTCAAACCTTTGATTCGCTTCGTACGTGCCGTTGCTTGCCTGAACAATCAATTCGTTGACTCTTTGCAAAATCGCATTCGCCGAACTGAGCGCATCTTCCGTCGAATCCATCCATTTATGAACGGTCGACAAATTCCGACGGTACTGTTCGATATGATTTAAATTACCGCGATATTCAATGCCCATCATGGCAACGACCGGATCCTGAGACGGCTTTGAAATTTTCTTTCCAGTCGTCAACTGATCTTGATACCTCGCAAACCGTTCGTAACTTTCGCTCAAGTTCCGTAAAAATCCCGAGGTCAACATCCCTTGCGTTACACGCATTGATCAATCACCTACCTTCCGACTATACCCATTTGATTAATGATGCGGTCCAACGTTTGATCGACGACGGTAACCATCCGTCCGGCCGCATTATAAGCATGCTGAAACTTAATGATGTTGACCATTTCCTCATCGATCGAAACGCCGCTTACCGACTGCCGCCTTTTCTCTGCAGCCATTCTTAACGTTAAGGAATTATCCGCCAACCGTTTCGCTTCTTGCGCTTCCACGCCCATGCCCCCGATTACGCCTTCATAATAACTGTACAAATCGGTCGTTTTGTTATCGATCGTCAACGGTTCGGTAAGCACTTCCGACAATTTCAACGCATTTCCGTTATCCCCGTTGTCGCCGTTCGATGAAGCCGCGATATGACCAAGATCGTTCAATACATCGGAACTTAACGAAATCGCCTCAGCGGCCCCTTGGACCGTGCCGCCCAAGTCATTGAAAAAAAGGTATCCGGAGTTGCCGTCGAGACCGAATCCGCTTTGATGCACCTGGTTGAACTTGTCAACGAAACCAGCCGCCATCTCATCGAGCGAATGGATCATGTCGGGGTAAGTGGAGTTATTCGAATCCGCCAACCCTTGCAATTTCCCCGCTACCGATCCTGCAATAGTCGTTCCGTTCAACGAAAATTGAACCGTTCCGTCAACGGGATCAAAATTGGCCGACAAGCGTTTGAAACGCATATTTTCCCCATCGACAAGCGTATACGATTGTCCGGTGTTCGTAACGATTTCAATCGTATATCGGCCTTCGGCAATGTCGAGTGCATTCCCGCCGCTCTCCGATTCCGAGACTTTAACATTGACGAGTTCGGATAGCTGGTCGACGAGCAAATCACGTTTATCGTACAAATCGTTGGCCAACTTGCCGTGCGGTTCCACTTGGCTGATTTGCTCGTTGAGGCTGTTGATCTGCCTGGCGAGCGTATTGACTTCTTTAACCGTGACTTGCAATTGATTTTGAATGTCTGCTCTTACGTTTTGCAACGAGTTCGTTAAATAATGGAACGTGTCAGCAACGGCAATGCCCCGTTGCTTGACGACGGCGCGGGTCCCTTCATTTTCCGGGTCGCTCGCCAAATCTTGAAGCGAATTCCAAAACCGGTTGAGTACTTCCGCCAAACCGTCATCCGACGGCTCTTTCATGATGTCCTCCATTTTCGACAGGGCTTCGCTGCGCGCCTGCCAATAACCGGTTTTCGTATTCTCCCCGCGGAATTGAAGATCAAGAAAATCTTGCCTCATCCGCTGAACCGTGCCGGCTTCTACGCCCGTCCCGATTTGTCCGGGGGAAACCGAACTGTTCATTCCGGGTGTTGCATACGGTGATGTCACCGTTAAATTGACGCGTTGTCGAGAATAACCCGGCGTATTAGCATTGGCGATATTATGTGATGTCGTTTGCAAAGCCGCCTGTTGCGCCATCAAGGCCCGTCTTGCGGTTTCCAAACTATGAAAAGTCGAGCGCATGTTCTGAAATCCTCCCGTTTCTAAGCTTTCGAATCAAATACGGAACGCTGGTTTTGCCGTTGATTAGGTCCGGTCTGCCGCGACTTGCCGTAACCGACGGGTTCATTCCCCGGCTGCAACAAGTCCGCAGTCACATTGACAAATTGAAGTGACTGCTCGATCAATTGTTGATTGAGGCGATTTTGCGCCTTCAGCTCATTAACCGAACGAGTCAAATCCGCAAAAACGGCTGTTAACTTTTCTTTGGCTTCCCCAGCAAATAAACTCAAAAACGATGTCGACGTCGCCGTTTCCATCGTTTGTCCGTTTTCCTCGAGCCACTCGTGCATTTGCTTAACGCGAAGCGTTTCAAGTTCCTTGATCTTCTCAATGTACGGTTCTTCTTTTTTCAATTGCGCCTCAAGCGCTTCCACGTCCGCTTCTTTCAAAATCTCCGTTTTCTCGCGCGCCATTTCCGTCATCTTGGCATGAACATCGACGAGAGATACCATCGTTCGAACAATCGCTTCGACTGTCAATTCCGTTCCTCCCCGTACGCAATCATCACTTTTTCATCCAAAATTCATAAAACTTTTTCGCGGTTTCCTGTGCGTCCACACGGTATTGGCCGCTTTCAATCTCATTTTTAATTCTTTCTACCTTTTGTTCGCGTTCAATCGCAACGGGCGGCTTTTGCTGCAGTTGCTTCGCTTGCGTCGAAATTTCAAGATGATCTTTGCGCTGTGCCCCTTGCTTTGGCACATTTCCGTCTGCCGCATGCTTGTAAGGATGATAGTTTGAATGATTCACGCCATCAATTTTCATCATTTCCACCTCACATTTAAACTCTATAAGTTTTATCGTCATAGAAGCGTGAAATGTTTAGCCGTTGTCTTTTCGATCCGAAAAATAAGTTTGCATCCGGTCGTCCGTATGCTTTCGTACTTGAAAAGCCTCTTCTTTCGCGAGGTTTTCCACGTCTTTTTGCAACGATTGCCGGCAGGAAGAACAAAATCTGCCTTCGCGAATCGGTTCTGCACAAGATTCGCACGGATACCACAAATTTGGAAACTCCGCCACTCGCAGCCTTCCTTCTTTTACAAAACGGAAGATGTTCTCCTTGTCCACCCCGGTGGCGGAACTGACTTCTTCCATGGTCGCCTGCCGATTTTCTTTTTGCCGAATAAACCGGTAGACGATTTCGAACAATTCTTCTTGCTTTTGATAGCATTCCGTACAAATATCCCTCATGTTGGCAACGAACAGCCTTCCACAGTCGGGACAATTCATTAATTGACTCACGCTGAATTAGCCTCCCCCGTTTCTTTCCCCCATTATATCGGTTTTTTTCGGCAAATGTTAATGAATCCTTCTTCGTCACCCGCGCGCGACTGTCATTGAGCATACCGATTTCGCACCCGCGGCGAGCAAACAGTTCGCCGCTCTTCTTACGGTGGTTCCAGTCGTGTATACATCGTCGACGATCACCGCCCGTTTCCCTTCAATTTGCTCACGCTCCCCAGCATACGCAAATACTGCCTCCGTTAAATCGAGACGCTCTTCTCTCGTTTTCTTGCTCTGCTTTTCTTCGTGTACGATCCTTTTTAATCCATGAACGCATTCAGCCGGCAATAACTCGGCCAAAATGACCGACTGGTTAAATCCCCTCGCCATCAAACGCTCACGGCTTAAAGGCACCGGAACCGCCACACAACCGGAAAACTCCTTTCGGTACAAATCGCGCCACTCGGGTTCCCATCCTTTCGCCATCTCGGCATCTCCTCGATATTTGAAGCGTGCCATTGAGGCTTGCAAAAATTCGTTATACCGGAACAACGAACGGTTTTTCACCAACACTTGCGACCATCCCCCTTCTTCCCAACGCACGCAGTCGAAACATGTATTTTCTTTTACGTAACCGGCATCCAAATCATTCAGGGTACGGCCGCATAAATTACATATCGGTTCCGAAACGGCACTTAATCGATTTCGGCATGCAAAACAAAGTGGATGCTCCCGTTCGATCCCGAACACTTCATGCCAGCTGACAGGTTCCTCACGGCGACCGGCACACCAGGTACACGTCTTCATAAACGTTCACCCTTTTCCGCGTTCATTCCGTTAATGTGACGCCGCGCCCTCACCATTTCCCGGGATTTCTTTTCGTAAAAAAACACGACTTCGCCTCCCGGTGATCGCGAGCTTCGACCGACTCTCCCGGCAATTTGCACAAGCGCTTGTTCGGTGAAAACGTCTTCGTCAGCTCCGAGAACCGCGACCTCCGCTCCGGCGACAGTGACCCCGCGCTCGAGAATCGTCGTCGTAACAATAACCGACAATGCTCCGTCGCGAAACTTTTGCACTTTATCCCTTCTTTCGGGGTCTTCGGAATGAACGCCATCTGCAGAAATGCCCCGTTGAACAAGACATTGCGCCACCCGTTTCATAACCTCCACCTCGGAAACAAACAAAAAGGCTTGTATGTTTCTTTGCCCGCGCGTTTCCAGCCACCGGATGACCGTTGCAGGCAATTTTCCCTTTTGCAGCTGCTTTTTCCAATGGCCGCAGCCAACGAAGACCGGCACTGGCAATGGGTGACCGTGATATCTGCGCGGAATGCGAACGCCCGGCAATTCACCCGACTTAAATCGCTTTTTCAGATCGTTCGTCGGCGTTGCCGTTAAGTATACGACGGTAGCATCCGGCTGCTTCGCTTGGGCGACCGCGTGCTGAAGAGAAGCATCATGATGAAACGGAAAAGCATCAACCTCATCAATGATGACCAAATCGAATGTCTGATGGAAGCGCAGCAACTGGTGCGTGGTGGACAGGACGAGTTGTCCGTTTTTGTCGTTGTCTGAACTGCCTCCGTATAGAGCGATGATCTCGGAGAACGGAAATGCTTTGCGGAATCGCGGCTCAAGTTCCAAAATAACGTCTGTTCGCGGAGATGCGAGACATACATGCAACCCACGGTTGAGCGAACGAAAGACGGCTTCAAAAAGCAACTCGGTTTTCCCGGCGCCGCAAACCGCCCAAATAAGCATCTCCGGCAGGCGGCCGACAGAAGAGGAAATTTGCTCGGAAGCATGGGATTGCAACGGAGTCAGTCGGCCGTCCCAAGCGAGCGGATTATCAAGCTGAGAACGCATCGACGCCGGGCCGCTCCAAGTAAGAAGGGGTGTGCAAGTACTCACTCTGCCCATCATGATGCAATTGCGGCAATAGGTGCATGTACGTCCGCATCGAGCACACAAAAATGAGCCCAGCCGGTCTGAATTGCCGCAGCGCGAACAAATCAAACGTCCGTCTGCATCGCGCAAGCCAGGTTCAAATGAAACATAACCGTTTGCATAGTGAGAGTGAATGGATTCAATGGAAAAAGAAAGTTCTTGAGGAAGAAGACGCTTGCCGAACAGCGATTTCTGTAATTCGGCGGAATAGTCGAATGCAGGATTAAGCGAAACTTTCGGAAGATCAGCCAAGCGGCAAAGAAAAGAGGGGGCTGAGGAAAAAGAGACGCCGCTGCCGGCGTTTGGGGTGCGAGGTTCCATGAGACACCTCCTTTTGAATAGGAGAAGACGGGTGGAGACCCGCCTTCCGGCGGGATTAGGCTTGTGGTTCGCCGATCTGTTCGTCTGTGATTACTTTGGACAATCCGTCAATGGCCGACTCCGCATCGTTGCCTTCGGCAGAAATCGTCACGACAGAACCTTTGGATATGCCGAGCGACATAACGCCCATGATTGACTTCAAATCCACCGTCTTTCCGTTATACTCCAGTTCGATTTCCGACTGGTATTTTCCTGCCTGGTTCACGACCGCCGTGGCCGGTCGTGCGTGCAATCCTGTTTCATGCGTAATTTTAAAAGTCTTTTTCGCCAATGTGAACACTCTCCTTTTCTTTTACGTTCAGTTTATCACAATCTTCATTATTGCTGAATACGATTTAAATCAATGGCATATTGATAGCGGTCCGCCCGGTAAATCGACTTTACGCTTTCGAACGGCGTTCCGTCTCCCAAAAAAGCTTTTCTGCGAATCAACAGTACGGGAGCACGTTCCGGTATCCCGAGATACTCGCTCTCTAATTGATTCGCCGCTGATGCCTCAATCACCTGCTTGCCATAGCCGATGCCTGCCTCATGCCGATCGCTGATCATTTTATAAATAGAATCCGCGGCTTTCTCCCTCGTTAACCCGGGGGCAAGCGCTTCAGGTATGAATGTGGTCTCGACGGCCATCGGGATCCCGTCGGCCATGCGGATGCGAACAATCTCGTAAACAAGTTCATCCGCCGAAAGATTCAACTCCTTTGCCGCATGACCCGGTGCCTTAGCGGCCTGGAACCGAACGACGCGGCTCGTCGGCAGCATTCCGCGTGCCTTCATTTCCTCCGTGAAGCTCGTCAACCCCTGTAACGGTTGCTCGATTTTTCCAGAGGCGACATAAGTTCCTTTTCCCTTTCTCCGGGTCAGCAAACCTTCGCTGACAAGACTGTTGATCGCCTGACGCACCGTCATCCGGCTGATCCCGTGTTTGTCCGCCAAGACGCGTTCCGATGGAATCAAATCCCCCGGACGCAGCTCTTCCCCTTCAATGCGGCGGCGTAGTTCTTCCGCCAGTTGATAATAAATCGGCAACGGAGAATGTTTGTCCACCATCTGCATTCTGCTCCTTTTCACAACAACCGGCAAGCGTCACGGTCGGCAATGATTGTGGCGTCCGGATGGCTTTTCAATACGGATGCCGGAAACGATTCGTCGATTCCGCCGTTGAACAAACGGGCAATCGCCGGCGCTTTTTGCTCACCGGAAGCAAGCAACAAGATCGTTTTGCTGCGGAAAATCGAGCGGATGCCCATCGTGATCGCTTGATGGGGCACATCGTCGAGCCGCGGGAAAAAGCGTGCATTCGCCTTCCTGGTCGAATCCGTTAGGCGGACAACGTGCGTCTCCGAAGCAAACGAAGTTCCCGGTTCGTTAAAACCGATATGGCCGTTGCGGCCGATGCCGAGCAATTGCAGGTCGGCACCGCCGGTCTTTGCGATGAGCGAATCATATCTTCGACATTCTACGTCCAAATCTTCGGCGCAACCGTTCGGAATGTGAACGTTTTCTGAGCAAAGATCGAGATGACGGAACAAATGAACGTCCATGAATTGATAAAAACTGTGACGGTTTTCGCGCGGCAGACCGACATATTCGTCGAGGTTGAGCGTCGTCGCGTGCCGATAAGAAGTACCGTTCTTTTTGTGATCGCGAACAAGTTCCGCATACGTGCCTTGCGGCGTGCATCCCGTGGCCAACCCTAAATGCAGTTCCGGTTGTTCTTTTACAAGGCCGATAATGATTTCCGCGGCTGCTTTGCTCATCTCCTTCTCATCTTGCACAGGGAGGCATTTCATGCGTTCCACCCCTCCCGTCGATACGCCACTCTTCCTTTGCATAGAGTCATGACAATCTCAAAATGCTCGTCGAGGATAACAAGGTCTGCATCCTTTCCCGCAGCAAGGCTTCCTTTCCGGTCATAAACGCCGAGCTGTTTCGCGGGATTGGCCGATGCCATTTGGATGACATCCCCGACCGTACACCCTGCATATTTTACCATGTTTCGCACGCCGTCAATCATTCTCAACACGCTTCCGGCCAGCGACCCTCCCTCGAGTCTCGCTTCGCCGTTTTCAACGGACACCATCCGTCCGCCAAGCTCGAATCGGCCGTCACCCATGCCTTTGGCACGGATCGAATCCGTTATGAGCACAACGCCTTCCGGACCTTTCTGACGAAAGGTAAGCCGAACCATTTCCGGACAAACGTGTATCCCGTCAACGATCAACTCCGCCTTTAGTTCATCGAACAAAAGCGCGGCACCGACAACCCCCGGCTCACGATGATGCAGCCCAGTCATTCCGTTGTACAAATGGGTAATGTGATTCGCACCCGCTTTAACGGCTTCGGCGGTCTTGGCGTACGTCGCGCCGGAATGCCCGATGGAGACGACAATACCTTCGCTCGTAAGCTTCGACAGCAACCGAAACTTCTCGTCAAGCTCCGGCGCCATCGTCACCAACCGAATGGAGCCTTCAGCCGCCTTTTGCCAAGTACGAAACTGGTCAACGTTCGGTTTCGCGAGATATTCCCGGGGCTGCGCACCTGCTTTTTCAGGAGCAAGAAACGGCCCTTCCAGATGGACGCCGAGCATCTCGGCCTGGCCCGAGCGAGATTCTTGCCTCCATGAAGCAGCATTTCTTAACGCTTTTTCAATCGCTTCTGTCTTTTGCGTCATCGTCGTTGCCAAAAAACCGGTCGTCCCCTCGGCAGGAAGACATTCAGCCATCGTCGTTAACGCATCCGGGCTTGCGTCCATAACATCCGCCCCTCCTGCCCCGTGAATATGGACGTCAATAAATCCGGGGATCGCGAAACAATTTTCTGGGAGCGGCAAAACCTCATCATCGTCCGGGAAATTCATACATTCCCCGACTTCAGCAATCGACTCGCCGTCTACGCGGATGAACCCGTGCTCGAAAATCCCGTTCTCCCCGTAAATCTTAATGTTTTTAAATAACAAGTGGCTTTCCCCCCGCTTACCGGAACTATTGATCTTTTTATCCAATTTATCATTGATTGATCTAGTTGTCTATACCAGTTGGGTTAAAAGTATCGCTCGCTGACTTCGCTGCTGCATGTTCCGCATTCTGCCTGCCGCCGCAAATCTCTTGATTAAGCCCATAAAAAGAAAGCGGCCCGATTCATAAGACCGCTTCCCCGTATCCATCGTCTTGATTTCACAAATAAAAACCGAAAGCTAACCAAGGAAATCGTACGAGTGCCTCCCCGTCGAAATTCGCTGAAATCGTCACATCACCCGCACCCATCCGTTTTTGATCGCCTCGACAACCGCCTGAGTCCGATCTTCGACATTGATTTTTTGTAAAATGTTGCTCACATGATTTTTGACCGTCTTTTCGCTGATGTACAAGGCTTCCCCAATGGCGCGGTTGCTTTTTCCGTCGGCCAGCAGTTGCAGCACTTCGCACTCCCTGCGCGTTAAAATGTGCAACGGTTTGCGGTATTCGATGTTCCCGTAGCCGGAGTCGTTATTGTCACCACCGTTCGCCAACCGGCGAAACTCGTTGATTAAATTATGGGTTACTTTCGGATGAATGTAAGCGCCTCCCTCAGAGACGACGCGAACTGCTTCGACGAGCGAATCGGAATCCATCTCCTTCAGCAAGTATCCCGAAGCGCCGGATTTCAAGGCGTGCGTGACGTAGCTTTCATCATCATGTATGGATAAAATAATGACCTTTGTGTCGGGGGAAGCTTCCATGAGTCTACGTGTAGCTTCGACACCGTTAATCCCCGGCATGTTGATGTCCATCAATACGACATCCGGTTCGTGAACCTTGACGATCGCCTCCACCTCTTTGCCGTCGTCCCCTTCGTCCACCACTTTGAAATCATCAACCATTTCGAGAATCCGCTTTACGCCTTCCCGAAACAGCCGATGATCGTCAATCAAAACGATTCTGGTCGATTTCACCTTATTGAATTTTGTCATGTGGCATCCCCCTGATTATGAACTGGAATCTGGAAAACGATGACGGTGCCGATTCCCGACTCCGACAAAACCGAAAATTCTCCTTCCAACAGCTCTACTCTTTCTCTCATGCCTACGAATCCGAATGTCCCTTTCTTCTCATCCCTCGGGGAAAACCCTTTCCCGTCGTCTTTAATGACCATCAAGATCATGTTTTGGTCAAATTGTATTTTCACGTGAATCGCGTTCGCTTCCGCATGTTTACACGCATTTTGTACGGCTTCCTGGATGAGCCGAAACAAGGCCGCTTCCATTTTCGGCGACAGCCGGAACAATGATCCTTTCTTCTCTAACGTGATCGGAATGTTTTCTTGTTCTTCCATGCGCCGTAAATATTTATCAAGCGTCGGAATCAACCCGAGATCGTCCAAAGTCATCGGACGCAAATCGTAAATAATTCTGCGGACATCCGTCAACGCCTGTCTGATCATTTCTCTTAAATGTTCAAATTCTTCATTGGCCGCTTCGCTGCCTTTGTTTTTTTGGATATGCTCCACAAGTTCGGACGTAAGCAAAACACGGGCGAGCGTTTGAGCGGGGCCGTCGTGAATTTCACGCGACAATCTTCGCCTCTCTTCCTCCTGAGCTTCGATGATTTTCAGCCCGAGCGCTTGTTTGTTTTGCGCGTCTTCCACCATTTCGCCAATCTGCCGCAAATCCCCGTTTAAATAATTCAACACGACCGACACTTGTCCGATTATCGCCTCTGCACGCTCGATCTTTTCTTGCAACGAAACCGCCTTTTGTTCGAGATGGTCCCGTTTTTCTTTTAACTTCAGTTCTGCTTTCCGCGCTTTCGTTAATTTCTCCTGCACTTCCTGAACCTGCTCTTGCAGGTTGCGGAACTCGGCCAGTGTATGCCGCCTATAATGCTTTGTGATCGCCGCAAAGCGCAATTTCGATTCACCGGCTTCTGTTGCGAGTGATTCACACTCTTTTATCTTATCGGCAGCCTCATAGCGGACGATTTCGAGATCTTTCAACACTTTGTCACATTCTTCTCTCGACGTTTCCCCCACTTCGTATATTTGTTTTTTGCTGCCAACAACGGTTTCCACCATGTTCGCCAAAATAGAATCCAATATTCATTCACATCCAATTTTGCGTTCTTTTGACGATCAAGATAGGCCTCCACAGTAAATGTAACGAAAATAAGGCATTTTTGCCAGAATCCGTGAGCCTATTTTCAAAAATAAGCATATAGTCCTTCGCAGATGGTTTTGAAGAAAGTACTCCCTAAGTTATAATTCGGCAAGAGAACTTATTTTTTGACAGTTATCGTGAAAAATTCACATTTTTCAAAAAGGACGGGTTGGCATGTTATCCTTTTATTATACAGTAAACGGCTTCGCCAGACATTGTCTAATCATACAAAAGTCACAATTTATTGCCTCCGTGAACCGTGTCGAAACCGAAAGCGAAGCGCTCGACTTTATTGAAAAAACAAAACGGGAATTCCGCGACGCCAACCATAACTGCTCTGCTTACCTTATCGGCAAACGAGGCGAAATTCAAAAGGCGAACGACGACGGAGAGCCAAGCGGAACCGCGGGCGTACCGATGCTGGAAGGATTAAAAAAATTAGAGGTGAGAAACACGGTCGTCGTCACCTCCCGATACTTCGGAGGAATCAAACTCGGGGCCGGCGGATTAATTCGCGCCTATAGCAGCGCTGCGACCGCTGCAATCAAAAAAGCCGGCATCGTGAAATTCATTTTGACGCGCAGTATCCAATTGGAGATGGATTATACTTGGCTCGGCAAGCTCGAAAACGAATTGCGAAGCAAGTACTCAATCACCCGCATCCAATACGAAGAACGAGTAAAGATGGAAGTCCTCGTTCCACGCTCAAACGTCGAATCGTTCGTTGAATGGGTCAATGAAAAAACAAACGGTCAATCAACCATCACCTACGGGGAATGGCTCTATGAAGCGGATAGTCAATAAAAAAGCAAGAAAAAATCCTTCGTCTTCTTGCCGGCTTTCCTATTCTTCTGTCGAAACTTCACTGCTCTCAAAGTCTTCCGACTCGGCGGGCAGCCCTAACGATTTTCTCAATTGATCGCGAACTTGTTCCAAACTGTCCGGATCGGGAATGAAATAATACGGCCCGGTTTCCGCAGGAATGCGTTTGTCCTCGCCTTCAATTTCGAGCGTATGGATCTTGTCAAGTTTCGCATACCCTTTTTCCAGCGTATAAATTTGTTTCGGGGTTAAACTCGTCTCAACATGTTCGCCAAGAATGTCCCCGATGTCGTCAACCTTAAAAAGCGTCCCCGCCGAGATCGCCTGCGTCAACGCCGCCTTCAGAAACTGGCGTTGCCTCTCCATCCGAGTATACGTCACGTTGATCGGTCTTTTCCTCATCCGAACAAAAGCTAACGCTTCTTCGCCGTTCAATAAGGCGGGGCCTTTTTCGAAGTAAATTTTCCTGCCGTTAT
>DASSOY010000007.1 GCA_035700025.1 Bacillales bacterium
GATCCGGAATACACGGTCATCGGCCGGGTCGCGAGAAGAATTTGGGCGGTTGCGATGAAAGAGCGTTACGGCGCTAACGAAAGAAGTCAGAAGCTGAAATATCACATTCAAACGTCCGGGCGTTCGCTGCATGCGCAGGAAATGGACTTCAACGACATTCGGACGACACTGCAGGCGCTGCTTGCGATTTATGACAACTGTAACTCGCTCCATACGAACGCCTACGACGAAGCGATCACAACGCCGACGGAAGAGTCGGTGCGGCGCGCAAGCGCGATCCAGCTTATCATCACGAAAGAGCTCGGTTTGGCGAAAAACGAAAATCCGCATCAAGGATCGTTCATCGTCGAAGAATTGACCGACCTCGTAGAAGAAGCGGTGCTGGCGGAATTTGAACGGATCAATCAGCGCGGCGGTGTGCTTGGTGCGATGGAAGTGCAATACCAACGCGGTAAAATTCAAGAGGAATCGTTGTTCTACGAAATGAAGAAGCATAACGGCGATTTGCCGATCATCGGCGTGAATTCGTTCATCAATCCGAACCCGCCGGAAGAGGAAGAAGAAGTGCAGCTCACGCGGGCGACGAAAGAGGAGAAAGACGGCCAAATCCGGAATTTGCGAAAGTTCCAGGACGCTCGCAAAGACCGCACGCAAGAGGTGCTCGACCGTTTGAAGCGGACAGCTCTTGAAAACGGCAATATTTTCGCGGAATTGATGGAAACCGTCAAATACGCGAGTCTCGGGCAAATCACAAATGCGCTTTATGAAGTCGGGGGGAAATACCGCCGGAATATGTAACTTGCAAACGGCGAACGTTCAGTATATTTTATGTGGAGAGGTTGAATGCGGCCTCTCCCTTATTTTTTTCATAAAATCGTTTATAATGGTGGATGGGTATGAAAACGAAAGGAAGGTGCTTCGCGTGGGGCTTAACGTTTCGAAGGAAATGAAGAAAGAATTGTCGATGGTCGACCTCGCTTTCGAAATTTTGAAGGCGGAGAAACAACCGCTGCCGTTTCAGGAGCTTGCCGATCAAATCAAAAAAGCGAAAGCTTTCTCTAAAGAGGACGCCGCTGAACACATCGCTCGCTTTTATACAAATATGAACGTGGACGGCCGTTTCAAATTCATCGGCGAGAATCATTGGGGATTGAAACAATGGTATCCGTTCGATCAAAACAAAGATGACATCGAAATTCCGAAACCGAAACGGAAAAGAAAGAAAAAGAAAGAGCCGAAAGTTCTCGAGGACGAAGACTACGATGACGATAATGACGTTGGCGCGGACGACGATTATGAGGACGAGATCGAAGATTATGAGGATTTTGATGAGGATCTTTACGACGATGAGGAAGACGAGACTTATCAGGATGACGAAGAAGAAAATGATTGATCCCGCTTGACTTTTTGTCCCTTGCTCGGTACAATCATTTTTGGGCTTAACAGGAATTCAATGAACGCCAATATAAGCGAAAGCGGCCCCGTGCGTGCGCGGAGTCGCTTTTGTTTTTTTTATATTTTTACCGTATCGAAAGCGGATTACTGTCGCAACTGCAGCACTTTTTTCTAATCATAGTTATTTGGGAAGGGGCGGTTTTCATGTCAACGAAATACATCTTCGTGACCGGCGGTGTTGTATCCTCGCTCGGCAAGGGCATTACGGCGGCATCACTCGGCCGGTTGTTGAAAAACCGGGGATTGAAGGTGACCATTCAAAAATTCGATCCTTACATTAACGTGGATCCGGGTACGATGAGTCCGTACCAGCACGGGGAAGTTTTCGTAACGGACGACGGCGCGGAAACCGACCTTGATCTCGGTCATTACGAACGGTTTATCGACATCAACTTGAGCCAGTACAGCAACGTTACGACAGGTAAAATTTACTCGGCAGTGATTCGCAAAGAACGGCGCGGCGATTACTTAGGCGGTACGGTTCAAGTCATTCCGCACGTGACGAATGAAATCAAAGAACGCGTGTTCAGGGCCGGGAAAGAGACGAATTCGGACGTCGTCATCACCGAGATCGGCGGAACCGTCGGCGACATTGAAAGCTTGCCGTTTTTGGAAGCGATTCGCCAGATCAAGAGCGACATCGGCGTGGACAATGTGATGTACATTCATTGTACGCTCGTGCCTTACTTAAAGGCGGCCGGGGAAATGAAAACGAAACCGACCCAACACAGTGTGAAGGAACTCCGCAGCATCGGGATTCAACCGAATGTCATTGTCGCCCGCACGGAAATGCCGATTTCCGAAGACATGAAAAACAAAATCGCTTTGTTTTGCGACATCGATCCGGCTGCGGTTATTGAAGCGCGCGATGCTGACACGTTGTATGAAGTTCCCTTGCACTTGCAAGCGCAACATTTGGATGACATCGTTTGCCGCCATTTGAAGTTGAATAACGGGGAAGCCGACATGGCGGAATGGAAAGCGCTCGTCAACAAAGTGATGAATTTGTCCGGCCGCAAGACGATTGCCATTGTCGGGAAATATGTGGCGCTTCAGGACGCTTACATTTCCATTGTGGAAGCGTTGCGTCATGCCGGATATGCTTTCGATACGGAAATCGACATCAAATGGATCGCTTCAGAAGACATTCACAGCGACAATGCCGGCGAATGGCTCGGGGACGTTGACGGCATTCTCGTTCCTTACGGTTTCGGGGATCGCGGAACGGACGGAAAAATCGAAGCGATCCATTACGCGCGTGTCAACAACATTCCGTTTTTCGGCATCTGCCTCGGCATGCAGCTGGCTTCGGTCGAGTTTGCGCGGAACGTTTTAAATTGGAAAGAGGCGCATTCGGCAGAAATCTGCCCGGAAACGCCTTTTCCGATCATCGATTTGCTCCCGGAGCAGAAGGAAATCGAAGATCTCGGCGGGACGCTTCGGCTCGGCCTTTATCCTTGCAAGCTGAAAGAAGGCTCAAAAGCATGGCAGGCCTATAACGAACCGGTGATTTACGAACGCCACCGCCACCGGTACGAATTCAATAATGAATTTCGCGATCGAATGGAAAACGCCGGATTCGTTATTTCCGGAACGAGTCCGGACGGACGGCTGGTCGAAATTGTCGAGTTGGAAAACCATCCGTGGTTTGTCGCTTCTCAGTTCCATCCCGAATTTGTTTCACGGCCGACGCGCCCGCACCCATTGTTCCGCGACTTCATCCAAGCGGCGATCGGCGGCGGCAACGTATAGACCAGACGATTCAAGCACGCGGAGGAACCCCTCAGTTCTTCCGCGTGTTTTTTTGCGGCGAATTTTTCAAAATCCACTTATTTTCGAGGCGAATCCGCTTCTATTCTCTCCTCTCCTTTTACAGAAATACGAAAAATTAGAGGAAAAAGGGCAGTTTTCACGAATTTAATAAAAAGGGGTCATGTGTAGAATGTGAAAGGAGACGGACTTCTACTATGGGTAATGAGAGCTGGAAGAACAGAAAAATTCTCATTGTGGACGATCAATACGGCATTCGTGTCTTGCTCAAGGAAATTTTACAGACGGAGGGGTTCCGAACCTTCCAGGCTTCAAACGGCATTCAAGCATTGTCGATGGTCGAGCGGCACCATCCGGATCTTATTTTGCTGGACATGAAGATTCCGAACATGGACGGGTTGGAGATTTTGAAACGCGTCAACGAACAAGATTTCCAAACGAAGGTCATCATCATGACTGCTTACGGGGAGCTGGACATGATTGAAGAAGCGATGAGGCGCGGAGCACTCACGTATTTCTCGAAACCGTTCGACATTGAAGAAGTGCTCAATCTGATCAAGAAAGAACTCGCTTGATTCGCTGTCGATGACGGAATGAAAACAGATTCTCTTCCCGAACGGACCGTGCAGGCTTGAGAGATGAAGAAGATTAAGATAGAATGGATGCGATAGACTTACATACAACTTATCGGCAAGAGATGATATAGAACGAGCAGGAAACGAACTGTTTGGGATGGGTCCACTGACCCGAGAGAAATGAAGGAGGAAGAGAGATGCCGTTGGTTTCAATGAAAAAAATGTTGGAGGACGCGAAAGCCGGGGGGTATGCGGTCGGTCAGTTTAATTTGAACAACTTGGAATTCACGCAAGCCATCCTGCAAGCAGCGGAAGCCGAGCAGTCACCAGTGATTTGCGGAGTTTCCGAAGGAGCCGCGCGTTACATGGGCGGTTTCAAGACGGTCGTGGATATGGTGAAAGCGTTGATGGAAGAATACGGAATTACGGTTCCGGCGGCGATTCACCTTGATCACGGATCGAGTTTCGAAAAATGCATACAAGCGATCAAAGCTGGATTTACTTCCGTAATGATCGACGGGTCCGCTTATCCGCTTGACGAAAATATTGCAGTGACGAAACAAGTCGTTGCCGCGGCTCATGCGGTCGGGGTATCCGTAGAAGCGGAACTCGGGCGCGTCGGCGGACAGGAAGACGATGTCATCGTTCCTGAAGAAGTGTATGCCGTGCCTGAAGAGTGCCGGCAGCTCGTCGAGGCCACCGGCGTCGATTGCTTGGCTCCCGCGCTCGGATCGGTACACGGACCGTACAAAGGCGAGCCGAATCTCGGGTTCAAAGAAATGGAGGAAGTGCAGAACATTACGAAACTCCCTCTCGTTTTGCACGGCGGCACGGGAATACCGACCGCCGATATCCAGCGGGCCATTTCCCTCGGAACGGCAAAGATCAACGTCAATACGGAAAGCCAAATCTCGTCGGCGAAACGGGTACGGGAAGTATTGGCCGAAAACCCCGATCTGTACGATCCGCGTAAATATATGGGACCCGCGCGCGAAGCCATCAAAGAAACGGTTATCAACAAGATGCGTGAGTTTGGATCTTCGGGAAAAGCTTAAATGATTGCCCGTCCTTATAAGAAAATGAGCTCAAGAGGTGAACAGCATTGAATTTTTTTATTGATACGGCGAACTTAGATGAAATTCGCGAGGCGAACGCGCTCGGCATTCTCGCCGGGGTAACGACAAACCCGAGCCTGGTGGCCAAAGAAGGCGCTGATTTTCATGAACGGCTGCGCGAGATTACGAGCATCGTTTCCGGCTCCGTCAGCGCGGAAGTCGTTTCTGAGAAAGCGGAGGACATGGTCGAAGAAGGAAAAGAACTGGCGGCAATTGCCCCAAACATTACTGTGAAAGTGCCGATGACGCTGGAAGGCTTGAAAGCGGTGAAGGCTTTTTCCGATCTCGACATCGATACGAACGTCACATTGATTTTTTCCGCCAATCAAGCGTTGCTGGCTGCGCGTGCCGGCGCCACATATGTGTCCCCGTTTTTGGGAAGACTGGATGATATCGGACATGACGGCTTAGCGCTGATCTCGCAAATCGCCGAAATTTTTGATTTGCACGAAATTCCGACGAATATCATCGCTGCGTCGATCCGGCATCCGGTTCATGTGACGGAAGCAGCCGCACGCGGCGCGCATATTGCAACTACTCCGTTTAAAGTGATTCAACAGCTCGTCAAACATCCTCTAACCGATCAAGGAATCGACAAATTTCTTGCAGACTGGGAGAAACATCAAGGAAAGTAAACGAACTTTCCGGGTTGGTCGACGCTTGCCGCAGGGTTTCCGGAAACCGCGGGAATCCCGCTTGTTCTCCAGCCGCGGGCAAGGGTACCAGCTTTCTTTCGAAGGGAGTCCGATTGATCATGGAGAAGTTACTGATCGAAGGCGGCCATCCGTTGAACGGGACCGTTCAGATCAGCGGAGCAAAAAACAGTGCCGTAGCTTTGATTCCGGCGGCGATATTGGCCCATTCACCCGTAACGATCGATTATTTGCCCGATATATCCGATGTACGCATTTTGTCGCAATTGCTTGAGGAAATCGGCGGCGAGGTCCGTTACGAAGACCAGACGCTGACCGTCAATCCGGAGCAAATGATATCGATGCCGCTGCCAAACGGCCGCGTAAAGAAGCTTCGGGCGTCTTACTATTTGATGGGGGCGATGCTCGGCCGCTTCAAGAAAGCCGTGATCGGATTGCCGGGCGGCTGTAATATCGGTCCGCGTCCCATCGATCAACATATTAAAGGGTTCGAAGCGCTCGGAGCGAAGGTGACGAACGAACAAGGAGCGATCTATTTGCGCGCCGAGGAACTGACGGGCGCTAGAATCTATCTTGACGTTGTCAGCGTTGGCGCGACGATCAATATTATGCTTGCCGCCGTCAAGGCAAAAGGACGAACCGTCATTGAAAATGCCGCAAAAGAGCCGGAAATCATTGATGTCGCCACCCTGCTTTCAAGCATGGGAGCAAGAATCAAGGGCGCTGGAACGGACGTCATCCGTATCGACGGTGTCGAAGAGCTGCACGGCTGCCGCCATTCGATCATTCCCGACCGAATAGAAGCTGGAACGTTCATGATTGCCGCGGCTGCGATGGGCGACGAAGTGTTGATTGACAACGTCATCCCTCAACACGTCGAGTCCTTAACCGCAAAGCTGCGTGAAATGGGTGTGAACATCGAATTCGGCGATGATCAAATCATGATCCGCCGAAACGACGATTTGAAACATATCGACATCAAGACGCTTGTGTATCCGGGATTTCCAACGGATTTGCAGCAGCCGCTGACATCGTTGTTAACGCGAGCAAAGGGAACAAGTCTCGTAACCGAGACGATTTATACGTCCCGTTTCAAGCATATCGACGAGTTGCGGCGGATGGGCGCCGATTTGAAAGTGGAAGGCAATTCGGCGATCATCAACGGTCCGTTGCGTTTGCAAGGAGCGAAAGTGAAGGCTACGGACTTGCGCGCCGGCGCTTCACTCGTCGTTGCCGGGTTGATGGCCGAAGGGGTGACCGAGATCTCCGGCCTCGAATATATCGACCGCGGCTACAGCGGACTTGTAGAAAAGCTGTCCGGTCTCGGGGCGAACATTTGGCGTGAAGATAAAGAATCTGAAGAGGAAGAACAGCTGTCGACTACATAGGCGGCCGGAAAACGGGCAGTCGTTTCGAATGGTACAATGGATGGCTGCCGTCATGTGGATCCATTGTGCCTGATCGTTATTAAACTGTTGAAGGGGAATGAACATGGAACGAAGCTTGTCAATGGAACTGGTCAGGGTTACGGAAGCTGCAGCCTTGGCATCGGCAAGGTGGATGGGTCTCGGTCAAAAGGAAGCGGCTGACGATGCGGCGACAACGGCGATGCGCAACGTGTTCGATACGATTCCGATGAAAGGTACGGTTGTCATCGGCGAAGGAGAACGCGATGAAGCGCCGATGCTCTATATCGGCGAAAAGCTCGGAACCGGTTACGGTCCGCGCGTAGATGTCGCGGTAGATCCCGTCGAAGGTACGGACATCGTAGCGGACGGAACGTGGAACGCGTTAACGGTGATCGCCATTGCCGATCACGGCTGTTTGCTGCATGCACCGGACATGTATATGCAAAAAATCGCCGTCGGACCCGAAGCGATCGGAAAAATTGACATTGATGCACCAATTCTCGATAATTTGAAGGCGGTTGCAAAAGCAAAAGGCAAAGACATCGAGGATCTCGTCGTAACTGTATTGAATCGTCCGCGTCATCAAGAGATCATTCGCGAAATTCGCGAAGCCGGAGCTCGAATCAAGCTCATTCCCGCCGGCGACGTTGCGGCTGCCATGAATACGGCATTCGAGAACACAGGCGTCGATCTGCTTCTTGGAACCGGCGGTGCTCCCGAAGGGGTGCTGGCTGCCGTTGCCTTGAAATGCCTCGGCGGAGAAATTCAAGGGAAATTGGCGCCGCGAAACGAACAAGAAATGGAACGCGCGCGTACAATGGGTTTGGAAGATGTGACGCAAGTATTGCGAATGGATGATCTCGTCAAAGGCGACGATGCTATTTTCGCCGCAAGCGGCGTCACGGACGGCGAATTGTTGCAAGGCGTTCGTTTCAAAGGGTCGACGGGAACAACGCAATCGCTCGTCATGCGCGCGAAATCGGGAACGGTCCGTTTTATTAACGGGAAACATAGTTTACAGAAGAAACCGGATTTGGTGATTAAACCGAATTGATGTGTAAATGAACGTCTTTTCGGGTAATCATGATAAAACCAACGCATTTTAATCGTCCTCCCATATGATTTCAACCCCATCCTAATACTTTCGGTTATTCAATTTGCACGATTATATTAATAAAAGTGTGGTGTCTATATGACAGTCAGTTTATCGGCGCTCGAAAATATGAAACTTCGGGATTTATACGAGCTTGCCCGCGAATACAAAGTGTCTTATTACAGCAAACTCACGAAACGTGAGTTGATGTTTTCGATCTTGAAGGCGCAAGCGGAAAAAGACGGTTTTTCTTTCATGGAAGGGGTTCTTGAAATCATACAGTCGGAGGGGTTCGGTTTTTTGCGGCCGATTAATTACTCTCCCAGTTCAGAAGACATTTACATTTCTGCTTCGCAAATTCGGAGATTCGATTTGCGAAACGGGGATAAAGTTTCCGGTAAGGTCCGTCCGCCGAAAGAAAACGAACGGTATTACGGGTTATTGCACGTGGAAGCGGTGAACGGGGAAGACCCGGACACGGCGAAAGAAAGAGTTCATTTCCCGGCGCTCACTCCGTTGTATCCGGAAAAGAAAATGAAAATGGAAGTCGACGGCAGACGGTTGTCGACGCGAATCATCGATTTGATTTCTCCCGTCGGATTTGGTCAACGCGGTTTGATTGTTTCCCCTCCAAAAGCAGGAAAGACGATGCTGCTTAAGGATGTCGCCAACAGTGTCTCCAACAACCATCCCGAAGCTGAATTGATCGTACTTTTGATCGACGAACGTCCTGAGGAAGTAACCGACATCGAACGTTCGGTGAAAGGCGAAGTCGTTAGTTCAACGTTTGACGAAGTCCCGGAAAATCATATAAAAGTGGCCGAACTCGTGCTTGAGCGGGCGATGCGCCTTGTTGAGCACAAGAAAGACGTCGTCATTCTCATGGACAGCATCACGCGGTTAGCGCGGGCTTACAATCTTGTTGTTCCGCCGAGCGGACGGACGTTGTCGGGGGGCATCGATCCGGCCTCTTTCCATCGCCCGAAACGTTTCTTCGGAGCGGCGAGAAACATCGAAGAAGGCGGCAGCTTGACGATTTTGGCAACGGCGCTTGTGGATACCGGCTCACGTATGGACGATGTGATTTATGAGGAGTTTAAAGGCACGGGGAACATGGAACTTCACCTTGACCGCAGCCTGGCGGAACGCCGGATTTTCCCTGCCATCGACATTCGCCGTTCCGGCACGAGAAAAGAAGAAATGCTTATGGATAAAGAACATCTCGATACGTTATGGGCGATTCGAAAAACGATGGACGACTCGCCGGAATTTGTGTCGCATTTCTTAAAGAGGCTTAAGACCACGAAATCCAACGAAGAGTTTTTCCAAATGTTCTCGAAAGACAAAGCCGGGAAAACGCGAACCGGAAGGTCGAAGATTGGCTGACAAATGTCTAACCGGCTTGAAATCCCGTAACCTCCCTGCTATAATGTACGTTGGCATGCAAAAATACTCTGGTTTGAAATACAATCAGGGCAAAGGAGTTGAACGTGATGAAAGTCGGTATTCATCCGGAATATCATAAAGCGAAAGTGAAATGTGCTTGCGGAAACGAATTCGAAACGGGTTCGGTGAAACAAGACTTGCGCGTGGAAATTTGTTCCGAGTGTCATCCTTTTTACACGGGTAAACAACGGTTCGCAGATTCTGGCGGACGCGTCGATCGCTTTAAGAAAAAATACAATCTTAAATAAAAGAAATGCGGGACGGGCAGAGGTCACCCTCTGCCTGTTTTTCGTTGCTTGATCTGAAAGGATGCAGCGTCGTGCAGCCGGCACAGCCGGTTTCATGCAGACGTTTTCTTTACATAAACCAATCGGGGGTATGGCGGATGCACGAACACGATCATGGCGGTCGGCTTGAGGTCATCTGCGGCAGCATGTTTTCCGGGAAATCGGAAGAATTGATCCGGAGGGTGCGGCGCGCGCAATACGGCAAGTTGAAGACGCAAGTGTTCAAGCCGGTGATCGACAACCGATACAGCGAAGCCGAGGTGGTTTCACATAACGGGATTGCCGTTGAGGCGATCCCGGTGAAACGGGCGAAAGACGTACTGACAAGCTTATCGACGGGTGTGAAGGTCGTTGCGGTCGATGAAATTCAGTTTTTCGATTCCACGATCGTGCCGGTCGTTCAGACGCTGGCGAACGACGGCATTCGCGTCATTGCCGCTGGACTGGACCAAGATTTTCGCGGTCAACCGTTCGGGGAAATGCCGGTGCTCCTGTCATTGGCTGAAAGCGTCACCAAATTGCAGGCGGTGTGCGTGAAATGCGGTGCATCTGCAAGCCGAACGCAAAGGCTGATTGATGGAAAACCGGCCGCTTACGACGATCCGACGATTTTGGTTGGCGCATCGGAGGCGTACGAAGCCCGTTGCCGCGGATGCCATCAAGTGCCGGGAGCTCCTTCCGGACGGTCGGAAGCGGCGGTATCGGTCGAACCGGCCCAGTTGTAAGGTCTTTGCCTTTGGGTGTGTACCGCATTGCCAACGCTATGCGTTTTCTCTATACTGAGGATGAGGTGACACAAAGTGATTGAACGATTAGATTCGATCGAACAGCGATATCGGCAATTGAACGATTGGCTGACGGATCCTGAAGTGATCAACGATCCGGAGAAACTTCGAAAATATTCGAAGGAACAAAGCGATTTAAGCGAAACGGTCCAACAGTACCGCGAGTATAAAGAAGTGAAACAGCAGCTGGGCGAGGCAAAAGCGATGCTCGAGGACGACGCCCTGGATGAAGAGATGGAAGAAATGGTGCGGGCGGAAATCGACGAATTGAGTGAACGCCTTGAGGGGCTTGAGGAAGAATTGAAGCGGCTGCTCATTCCGAAAGATCCGAACGACGACAAAAACGTCATCGTCGAAATTCGCGGAGCGGCCGGGGGAGACGAAGCGGCGTTGTTTGCTGCGGATTTATTCAAGATGTACAGCCGTTATGCGGAAGCCAATGGGTGGAAAACGGAAGTCATCGAGGCAAATGCGACGGAACTCGGCGGCTACAAGGAAATCGTCTTCATGGTCAACGGGAAAGGTGCGTTTTCGCGACTGAAATTCGAAAACGGTGCGCATCGCGTACAGCGCGTGCCTTCGACTGAGTCCGGCGGGCGGATTCATACGTCGACGTCGACGGTCGCGGTGTTGCCGGAGGCTGAAGAAGTCGAAGTGGATATCCAGGAGAAGGACATTCGCGTCGATACATTTGCGTCGAGCGGTCCCGGCGGGCAGAGCGTGAACACGACGATGTCGGCCGTCCGCCTGACACACGAGCCGACGGGAATCGTCGTATCATGCCAAGACGAGAAATCGCAGATCAAGAACAAAGAAAAGGCGATGAAAGTGCTGCGCGCGCGGATTTACGACAAATACCAGAAGGAAGCGGAAGCTGAATATGCGCAGACCCGTAAGTCGGCGGTCGGAACCGGGGACCGTTCCGAGCGGATCCGGACGTACAATTTTCCGCAAAGCCGTGTGACCGATCATCGCATTGGGTTGACGCTGCAAAAGCTCGACCAAATTTTGATGGGCAAACTCGATGAAATTATTGATCCGCTCATCTTGCAGTATCAAACGGAGCAAATGGAGAACAACCATGAAAGTGCATGAGGCCCTGCGAAGGGCTTCTTCCTTTTTGGCGGAAAGCGGCCGTGAAGCACGGGCGGCGGAGATTTTGTTAGGTCACGCTCTCGGCGCGAGCCGCACGCAACTGTTCATGCAAATGCAAGAGGAGATGCCGGAGGCGGCGGCAGCCGTATTTGGCGACTTGATCCGGGCGCACGCGGGAGGCATTCCCGTGCAGCATTTGACCGGGACGGAGCCGTTTTTCGGGCGTACGTTTCACGTGAGCCGTGACGTTTTGATCCCGCGGCCGGAGACGGAAGAACTTGTAGCGCACGTACTGGAGACCATTCCAGGCTTGTTCGGCGGACGGCAGCTGGCCGCCGTCGATGTCGGAACCGGGTCCGGGGTGATCGCGGCGACGTTGGCCATGGAATGTGAACAGATGCACGTGAGTGCGGTGGATGTGTCGCCGGAAGCGTTGGCTGTTGCCGTTCGAAATGCTGAGCGGCTTGGCGCACGTGTCGATTTTTACGAAGGTGATTTATTGGCTCCATTCATGAATGAAGGCAAGAAATTTGATCTCATCGTCTCCAATCTTCCGTACATTCCTGAGGAAGAAGCAGAGGCCTTGGATCCGCTCGTGAAAGATCACGAACCGTCGCTCGCATTGTATGGAGGCAAAGACGGACTCAGCCTATATCGGCAATTGATCGGCCAAATTCCGAAAGTCGAAACCGGCGGCCCATGCTTGATCGCTTTTGAAATTGGAATCGGACAGAGCGAAGCCGTTTCGGGTTTGATCCGCCGCCAATTCGGTGATCGTGCCCAAGTGTCGGTTTTGCGCGATATTAACGGTAAAGAAAGGATTGTATCGGCCGTCATCGGCAAGTAATGTCGAGGAACGGCGAACGATTTCCTGTATGATTTTCATCTTCCCCGTCCAAACTGTCGGATGAAAGGGCGGGGATGAAATTGAAACGGAAAGCTATGATTTTGTCATTTTCTTTATTTGCATTGCTTGTGTTTAACATGGATGTTCAGCCGCTGAAGGTGTTCGCGGCAGGGGAAGACGTGAAAATTCCGGAACAATCGATTCGTTTAAGGATTCTAGCCAACAGCAATTCTGCTCAAGACCAAGAGACGAAAAGAACGGTTCGCGACGCCGTTAACAAGCAGATCGCCGGATGGGTTGGAGACCTTGAAACGATCCAGCAGGCAAGAAAGGCGATTCGTTCGCATTTGCCGGAGATTCGAACGACGGTTGAAGAAGTGTTGAAGCAACGAAAGGAAAAGTACGGATTTTCGATAAAATTCGGGGATGTGCAGTTTCCGACGAAGCTATACGGAAACTATGTTTATCCGGCCGGAATTTATGAAGCGCTGCTGATCACGCTCGGCAGCGGCAAAGGCGCCAACTGGTGGTGCGTCCTGTTTCCTCCGCTTTGCTTTTTGGACTTTGAAAACGGCGACGCCGTGAAAAAGCAACCGGAGGCTGAACCGCAGAAGCCGACGGCGAAATCAACGGCTGGCGAACGACAAAACGAGATTCAGGTGAAATTTTTCGTCGTTGAATGGTTTTCGTCGTTGATTCACGCGATTGCTCAATGGTTTTAACTGGAGTCATAATCCTCTGTTTCTATCATAAAATGGTAGAGATGGCGAAGGCCCATACTTGTGTGGGCCTTTTTCATACGGAAAGTGGGAAGCTGTTCCGGCTGGCCGGTACAGCTCCAACCATTTCATTTCAGGGGGAATGATACAATGAGCAGCGCGATTCGCAGGGCGAAAGCGGAAGACCGCGAACCATTGGCCGATTTTGCTTCGGCCTCGGGCGTTCCGGCAGACGAAATTCGCGAGCAGTACGAAAAATTTTATATAATGGAAACGGAACAAGGACAATGGATGGCCACGGTGGCGATCGAGCAGCGGGGCGACAATGCGATGCTGCGCATGCTCGTGATCAATCCGACGAAATGCGGGATGGAGGAAATGGTTCGTTTTCTTCATGAAATCCTTGCGGTCGTACAGCAACGAAATTTTCGCAAGTTGTACTTGGTGACGCCTTCTCCGGAAATCTTTCGACCGTTCGGGTTTTCGCCTGTGCAAGATCAGCAAATTCCGGAACCGTTGCAGTCGGGAATTTCGGAATCGGGCGAGGATACCGTTCCGATGGCCCGTTCCTTTTAATTTGTCCACAAAAATGTCCACAGTGTGGAACATCTTATCCACAAACTGAGGACATTTTTGTGAAATCGTTGATGAAACGGCGGGGAGCACGTATGAATTGTAAACAAACGAAAGTATGGACTGTGGATAACCAAGTGAATCGGCGCATGCTCGATGAAGCGGCGGAGTTGTTGAAACGGAACGAAGTGGTCGCTTTTCCGACGGAAACAGTTTACGGGCTGGGAGGGAATGCGCGTTCAGACGAGGCGGTCAGGAAGATCTTTGCTGCCAAAGGCCGCCCTTCCGACAATCCGTTGATTGTGCACATTTCGGCTTTGCCGCAGTTGAACGACGTGGCGGGAACGGTTTCCGAACCGGCGAAACGGTTGATGGAGGCGTTTTGGCCGGGGCCGTTGACCCTTGTATTGCCGAAAGGGAGAGGCGTTTCTGAATTGGTGACTGCTGGATTATCGACGGTAGCTGTGCGAATGCCCAATCATCCGGCAGCGCTCGCACTCATTGAGAGCGCTCGGTTGCCGATTGCCGCGCCGAGTGCGAATCGTTCGGGACGGCCGAGTCCGACGAATGCGGCGCATGTGAAATTAGATCTCGACGGAAAAATTGCCGGCATTGTCGACGGAGGCGAAACCGGCATCGGACTCGAATCGACGGTCGTCGATTGCAGCGGCGATGACGTTGTCATTTTGCGCCCGGGAGGCGTGACAAGAAGGGAAATTGCAGCCGCGCTTGGCGCAAGGGCGCGGGTCGTTTCGGCGGTTGCAGCCAAGGATGGCGAAGCGCCGAAGTCGCCGGGGATGAAGTACCGGCATTACGCGCCGCATGCGGAGTTGACGTTGGTCGACGGGCCGCTTGCTGCATTGCAGGAACAAGTCGATCGCGCGCGCCGCACGGGAAAGAAGGTCGGTGTCATGACGACCTATGAACATGAACGATTTTTCGATGCCGACGTCGTGCTTCCTTGCGGGACAAGCAGTGATTTATCCACAGTTGCCCGCGGCTTGTATCGAACGCTGCGCGAATTTGACATGCATGATGTGGACGTCATTTATTCGGAAGTTTTTCCCGAAACGGGTGTCGGCGAAGCCATCATGAACCGCTTAAACAAATCGGCTGCCGGCCGAATCCGGAAACGGTAAAGGTTTAATCCTGCCTTCCTTTGGAAAGGCGGGATTTCTTTTTTTTCAAACCGAGTGTGTGCTGATATTTTTTCAAAATCGCTGCTTTCAATATCGCAACCACCAACACAGCGGCTAACGCGTACACCAATGCCACGCCTACATTCCTCCTTTTATTCTCATTGTACGTCGGCGGCGAAGAATCATGACGAGATGTCCTAATTGATTTTGGACACGCATAGGGTAGGGATAGAGGATGTGAGGGAGGAGAAAACGGCATGGATCCAGCGGTTTGGTTAAAAGAAGGCATCACGTTGTTCATCATGGCATTCGCGCTTGGAATGGATGCTTTTTCCGTCGGGCTCGGGATGGGCATGTTCCAGCTGCGGTTAAAACGCATTTTTAAAATCGGGATCGTGATCGGTCTCTTTCACGTTTTTATGCCGTTATGCGGGCTTTTAATCGGAGGTTACTTGTCGGAACACTTCGGAAAACTGGCGGCGATGGTCGGCGGGGTGTTGCTGCTCTTGTTAGGTATGCAAATGATTTTTTCGACGGTTGTTAATAATCGCGAAGTGCTCGTGGCTCCAATTGGATTCGGCCTTTTTCTGTTTGCCTTGAGCGTCAGTCTCGACAGTTTTTCCGTCGGCTTGAGCCTCGGCATCTACGGGGTTAAGATTTGGGTTACGCTCTTGCTGTTCGGAGTGGTCAGTACAGTGCTCACTTGGATCGGCTTGGTCATGGGCAGGAAATTTCAGCAATGGCTCGGCTTGTACAGCGAAATTCTCGGCGGCTGCATCTTATTTGTTTTCGGCTTGAGGTTATTGTTGTAAAATCAACTTGTGAAAACGGGGGGTTTTTTACTACAATAAGGGCAACGTAGTCCTATACGCGTATCCCCGATAAGGCTGGCAGCGAGCCATTGTGCAGGGCCCAGCTGATCATGAAAAAAGCCTGTGGATCGGGAAAAGGAAGAGATGAATGAAAAAAATCTTGTTCGTTTGTACCGGGAATACATGCAGAAGTCCGATGGCGGAAGCCTTATTGCGCGCGAAGGCTGGCGACCGTTTTGAAGCGGGTTCCGCCGGCGTGTTCGCCTCTGAGGGGATGCCTGCCGCGAAAGCGGCGCAAGAGGTGCTTGCTCGGCGCGGGATTGAGATGAACCATCAATCGCGCCCATTGGATGATCGGACGATGGAATGGGCAGATGTCGTGTTAACGATGACGCAGAGCCATAAAGGCGCAGTATTGCAGCGGTTTCCGGACAGCGTCGGGAAAGTGTATACGCTGAAAGAATTCGCGCAAGGAGACGAGGAAATTCGCAGGAAATGGGAAGCGATCGACGCGCTGGCGGTCGAGTTGGAAACCGAAAGGGCGCTGAACAACGTCGAGCGGGTGAACGAGTTGCAGGAGAAGATCGAAGCATTGGAAAGAGCGCTGCCTTCGCTTGATATTTCCGATCCGTTCGGCGGGACGAGTGACGATTACGAGGCGATCTTTCGGGAAATTGAAGAAGCGATCGAGCAATTCCTGCACAAGGAACGGAATGAAGATTGAAACCTTGGACCATTCATCTTACAATGAGGATACATTCGAACTTTTCAACATGATGAGAAAGAAGGGTAAAGATGAGCGAAGCTTTGGCGACGATTCGCGACCAAGTCCAACAAGTGCTTGCCGATTTGAACGAGGTGATGCCGCTTACGTCGGAACATTTGCTGGTCATCGGAACGAGCACGAGCGAAGTCATCGGCAAGAGCATCGGAACTTCAGGAACGACGGAGGTAGCGACGTCCATTTACGAGGCGCTTCGTGATTTCAGCAGAGAGACGGGGGTACATCTCGCGTTTCAATGCTGCGAACATTTGAATCGCGCCGTTGTCGTTGAAAGACAGACGGCGGCGAAATACGGCTACGAAATCGTATCCGCCGTTCCCATTCGTTCCGCAGGAGGGGCGATGGCGACATACGCCTATCACAAAATGAAAGATCCGGTGCTTGTGGAATCCGTTCGCGGCGACGCCGGCATCGACATTGGAGATACGTTCATCGGGATGCATTTGAAATCGGTCGTCGTACCTGTGAGAAGCAAGATTGATACGATTGGGAAAGCCCACGTCACGCTTGCGAAAACACGGCCGAAGTTGATCGGCGGGGCCCGCGCCGTCTACAAGGAAGAAGAGAAGATCGAACGATTTTAAGAAGAGGAGAGGGATCGGGGAGAATGAGCATTCTTGAGAAGCAAGATCCAAAACTGTTCGCGGCCGTTCAACAAGAATTGAATCGGCAAAGGGACAAAATTGAATTGATCGCATCGGAGAATTTCGTCAGCGAGGCGGTCATGGAAGCGCAAGGCTCGGTATTGACGAACAAATATGCGGAAGGCTATCCCGGCCGCCGTTATTACGGCGGATGCGAACATGTCGACGTCGCCGAGGACTTGGCGCGCGAGCGTGCCAAGCAATTATTTGGGGCGGAACATGTGAACGTGCAGCCGCATTCGGGGGCGCAAGCGAACATGGCCGTGTACACCGCGCTGCTCGAACACGGAGATACGGTGCTCGGCATGAATTTGTCGCACGGCGGCCATTTGACGCACGGCAGTCCAGTCAATTTCAGCGGCAAGTGGTACAACATCGTCGAGTACGGCGTGGATCGTGAAACGCACCGCATTGATTACGAAGATGTGCGGGCGAAAGCGGTTGAGCATCAACCGAAGATGATTATCGCCGGGGCGAGTGCCTATCCGCGCGAGATTGACTTTAAAAAGTTCCGCGAGATCGCGGATGAAGTGGGCGCTTACTTGATGGTTGATATGGCTCATATCGCAGGTCTCGTTGCTGCGGGCTTGCATCAAAATCCGGTACCGTACGCGCACGTCGTTACGACGACGACGCACAAAACGCTTCGCGGCCCGCGCGGCGGCATGATTTTGTGCAAAGAGGAGTTCAAGAAGGCGATTGACAAGACGATCTTCCCCGGTTTGCAGGGCGGTCCGCTCATGCACGTCATCGCCGCGAAAGCCGTTGCTTTCGGTGAAGCGCTGAAGGATGATTTCAAAGCCTATGCCCAACAAATTATCGATAACGCGAAACGGTTAGGCGAAAAGCTGGAAGCGGAAGGCATCGATTTGGTTTCCGGCGGAACGGACAACCATTTGTTGTGCCTCGATGTCAGAAGCTTGTACATGACAGGAAAAGTTGCCGAGGAAGCGCTCGACGCCATCGGCATTACGACGAACAAGAACACAATTCCGTTCGATCCGGAAAAGCCGTTCGTCACGAGCGGTCTCCGCATCGGAACGGCAGCGGTTACGTCACGCGGTTTCGGGCTTGAAGAAATGGACGAGATCGCCGCGGTGATGGCGCTCACGTTGAAACACATCGACGATGAAGAAAAACAAACGGAAGCTGCAAAACGCGTGCAGGCGCTTACAGGGAAGTTTGCGTTGTACGCTGACCGTTAAGGAATTTTTCTACAAAGAATTTTGCACGGCAGACCTCTAGTGCGGAGGTCTGTTTTTTTCTTCTTATATGTGCCAATGCTAATATGTATCTCTTGAATAGGTGCCAGCGCGCAGCGTTCAAATTTTTCAATCACTTGAAGTCTCAGCGGTTTTTCTGTAAACTTTTCCGAGGACAAGCCATCGAAAGGAAGGATTCGAATGGGGAAAGTTTACGTGTTTGACCATCCGCTTATCCAGCATAAATTAACGTACATACGGAAAAAGGATACCGGAACGAAAGAATTTCGCGAACTTGTTGACGAAGTTTCCAAATTAATGGCGTTTGAGATTACGAGGGAGCTGCGTTTGCAAGAAGTCACGATCGACACGCCCGTGGCGACAGCCAAATCGCACGTGCTGGCCGGTAAGAACATCGGCATCATTCCCATTTTGCGCGCCGGGCTTGGTATGGTAGACGGCATCTTGAGTCTTGTGCCGACGGCAAAAGTCGGCCATGTCGGGTTGTACCGCGATCCAGACACGCTTCAGCCGGTGGAATATTACGTGAAATTGCCCTCCGACGTGGGAGAACGGGAATTGATCGTCGTCGATCCGATGCTGGCGACCGGAGGGTCGGCTGTCGCCGCGATCACGTCCTTGAAAAACCGCGGTGCGAGAACCATTAAGCTGATGAATTTGATCGCGGCGCCGGAAGGGGTAGAGAAGGTGCAGCAAGTACATCCCGACGTTGACATTTATACGGCGGCGCTTGACGACCAACTAAACGAAAAAGGGTACATCATTCCTGGTCTCGGTGACGCCGGCGACCGATTGTTCGGCACGAAGTAAGGCGAACGCCGAAAGCGATCTGAGAACCTCCTGTTTCTTCGCCCGCGAAAATCGATCCGATTTTCGCGGAATTATTCCAATCCAACAAACGCGCTAGCGTTTTTCCGGCGAGAGGCAAGCCAAGTGTTCTTTCGCATATTTTGAACGAAAGCTTGATTTGAAAACGATGCGTCATCTTTACGTCGGCGGCGCCGAAAAAGAATTTGTACCGAACGGAAAACAGCACTTTGGCGCATTTGTTTCGAACGAATGTACCACTGAAACCATAAGGGGGTCCCAAAAGCTTGAGTTTTTGGGAACGTTTTCCTTTCCGGCAGCTGCCGATTCGATCAAGATTGCCATTATCGCTCACTCATGTTCTTATTTCCTTCGAAATTCGTATTTTCAGATGAAATCGCTCATCAGAAACGCTATTTTCCGAATTTAGGCCAATAGGGGCTGTATTTTAACCATAAAAGGGAAATAGCGATCTCAGTGAACGATTTGATAAGATATCCGCTCATTTTCGCAAAATAGCGTCTCTCATACGCGTTTCCGACTGAAACGTCAGCAGGCTGACTCGCCGAGTCGTTTTTCAACGACTTTTTGAAGTCAGCCTCGTTTTTTTTAGATTTATTTGCTTGCTAAGGGCTTTCCTGCCGGCAACGGGACCCAGTGCATTCGGTCACAATACTGACACATTTCACTGCGAACGGCTGTAGGAATCACGGAAAAAAACAAGTATGATAGAAAGGGAAAGAAAGGGTTTTCATGCGACCGATTCATTGAGTGCGAAAGCACATAACTATCAGTTGACAAGAGGGTTGTGCTTTCGTTAAGATGTACAGGGATAAAACGCATGAGTATTCCTGTTTTGGAAATGCTGAAAAGGAGAGACGCATGTCGAAAAACGAGAATCCATGGAAAGCTTACATGCTGATCGGAGCGATCGGGACGAACATGGCCGTGTCGACATTTGTCGGATTTTGGCTGGGGAAGCTGATGGATGATCATTTCGACACGAGTCCATTTTTTTTGCTTGTTGGCGTGCTCTTGGGGTTGACCGCCGGCATCTACGGGGTTTACCGATTGGTCAAACCTTTTTTGGGAGACTGAGTTCATGCAGGAGTTTGCCGTTTACGCAAAGAAAGTGTTTCTTTCAACATTATGGGCCATGCTAGCCGTTGTCCCTCTGTGGGTCATCCTCCCATACCGGACGTTTCTGCAAGGTTTGCTGCTCGGAATGATTACGAGCCTCCTCAACGGCTTGATCACTTGGCGGAAAACGAAGCAAATCACGGCAGCCGCTTCCGGCCAAGGCCGAAGACCTCTCGGAGCCGGAATGTTGTCTCGAATGGCTCTTGCTGTTTTCGCCGTCTACTTAACTTACAGGTTTCCGGACATCTTTTCTTTTGCGGGCGTCCTCTCAGGACTGTTCGTCTTGCAATTATTTTCCTTACTCCATGCTTTTATCGGTTGGTGGCAAAGACAATTTCATAAGAAACGAGCTTGAGGTTGGAAAGGGGTGAATCACGATGGATGAATTTATACCGACGTTTACGATCGGCGGACTTGTCTTCAGCATTCCGATGATGTTCATGACGGTCATCACCGCTTTGCTCGTCTTGCTTTTTACGTGGATGGGTACGAGAAAGATGACTCCCGGAGTCCCAAAAGGGATGCAAAACTTGTTCGAGTGGATCGTCGATTTCATTCGCGGCTTTGCCGATCAGTTCATGGGCAAGAAAGTTGGACACCAGTTTGTCACGTTAACATTGACGCTGTTTCTCTACATTTTGATTTCTAATTTATTAGAGTTGTTCTTCATGGGCATGACGCACTATGTCGAACCGGTTAAGGCGCTCGGCATTACGGAAGATCTCATTCAAGAACATGAAGGACACGTGGGCGTCACATGGTGGAAGTCGCCGACGGCGACGGCCAGCGTTACCTTTTCGCTCGCATTAGTGGTTTTATTATACTCCCACTATCTCGGTTTGAAAAGGGGCGTCAAGAAGTACTTGAAGCGTTACACTCACCCGAACCCTTTCCTTGGGCCGCCGCTTGCGATCATGGAAGAGTTTTTAATTAAACCGTTGACGCTGCCTTTGCGGCTTTTCGGCAACATCTTTGCCGGGGAAGTGTTAATTTTATTCTTGTTGAATCTTGGTTTTGTCGCTGCCGCGCTGCCGCTATTGGCATGGCTCGGATATTCGGTGTTTATCGCCGGCATTCAGGCCTTTATTTTCACGGCGCTCAGCATGGTTTACATTTCTGATCACATCAGTGATGAACATTAATTTTTTCAAAGGGCTTTTATATTACGAGGAGGGAATACACACATGGATTTTGCAGTAGCTGTAGGTATCGTATTTGGACTGGCCGCCATTGGTGCGGGAATCGGAAACGGTCTCGTTATCAGCCGTACGATCGAAGGAACGGCTCGCCAGCCGGAAGCACGCGGAAGCTTGATGGGCTTGATGTTCTTGGGCATCGGACTTGTTGAGGCTCTTCCGATCATTGCCGTTGTGTTCGGGTTTATCTTATTCACGAACATCTAATTCGCGCTGACATTGCAACCGGGCGGGGGACGTCATCTGAACCTCCCGCCTTCCTTTTCGAACACACAACCCCCTGAAGGGAGTGACCGGGAACATGATAGATTTCGGAGCGGTACGGCTCGAATTCGGAACGATGATTTTCCAGGCAGCCGTCTTTATCGTGCTTTTGCTGCTCGTCAGCAAATTCGCGATGAAACCGGTGCGCGAAATGTTCAAGCAACGCCAGGAGCATATCGAAAACGAAATCAAAGCGGCCGAGTTGGCGCGCGAACGTGCCGAAGAATCGATGGAAAAACAAAAGAAAGCACTTGAAGCCGCACGCGACGAGGCTTATCAAATCGTGGCGAACGCGAAGAAACAAGCGGAATTGCAAGGCGACAAGGTTTTGAAAAATGCCGAGGAACAAGCGAACCGTTCACTGCAGGAAGCGCGCGCGGAAATTGAGCGTGAGCGTGAGAAAGCGGTGGCCGCATTGCGGGAACAAACGGCGGAATTGTCCGTCATGCTTGCTTCCAAGATTATTGAGAAGGAACTCGACAAGAAAGAGCAGCAAGCCGAGATTGACGAGTTCTTGAAACAGGTAGGCGATCGCATATGAGCGATGCCGTGACGAAACGTTACGCACGCGCCTTGTTCGAAATTGCCGAAGAACACGGAAAAGTTAAAGCAATCGATGAAGACTTGCGGGCGGTTCTCGAAGCTTTTCAGGACAAAGACGCAGGCAAAATCTTCATGCATCCGCGGCTGGATGCCGAAGAGAAGAAAAAATTGATCGATGCATTCGCCGGCAAAGTGGAAAGCGAAGTGGCGAATTTCTTGAAAGTGCTTGTCGATGGCCACAGGGAAATGGAATTGCCCGGCATCGTCAAAGCGTTTGAAAAAATGGCGAACGAGGCGCAAGGCATCGTTGATGCTGTTGTGACGACCGCCTTGCCGTTAACGAAGAAAGAAAAAAAACAGCTGGCTGATAAGTTCGGCGCGGCGTTGAATAAAGAAATACGGATCGAAGAACGTGTTGACCGTGAAGTGATCGGCGGGATGATGGTCCGCATCGGGAACCGCGTTTACGACGGAACGGTCGCAGGCAAATTGGCACGGTTCAAACAAAGTCTGACCCAAGTACGGTAGACAGGGGTGAAAATGATGAGCATCAAAGCTGAAGAGATCAGTTCGCTGATCAAAGATCAAATTAAAGATTACGAATCGAAGATCGAAGTAAGCGACGTCGGCACCGTTGTAGAAGTCGGTGACGGAATTGCTCGCGCTCACGGTCTCGACAACGCAATGGCCGGTGAACTCGTCGAATTCTCCAACGGCGTGATGGGGATGGCGCAAAACCTCGAGGAAAACAACGTCGGGATTATCATCATGGGACCTTACGAGGATATCCATGAAGGCGACGAAGTGAAGCGCACGGGCCGCATCATGGAAGTTCCCGTTGGGGAACAAATGCTCGGCCGCGTCGTGAACCCGCTCGGCCAACCGATTGACGGCAAAGGGCCGATCGAAACGACGAAAACGCGTCCAATCGAAAGCCCGGCACCAGGCGTCATGGCTCGGAAATCGGTTCATGAGCCGATGCAAACCGGTTTGAAAGTCATCGATTCAATGATTCCGATTGGCCGCGGCCAACGTGAATTGATTATCGGCGACCGGAAAACGGGAAAAACGTCGATTGCGATCGATACGATCATTAACCAGAAAGACCAAAACATGATTTGTATTTATGTCGCCATCGGGCAAAAAGAATCAACAGTAGCGGAAGTCGTGGAAACGCTTCGCGCCAACGGTGCGCTGGATTACACGATTGTCGTTTCCGCAGGTGCGTCTGAACCTGCACCGTTGTTGTTCCTTGCCCCGTACGCAGGTTGTACGATGGGTGAAGAATTCATGTACAACGGCAAACACGTCCTCGCGATTTACGACGACTTGTCGAAGCAAGCGGCCGCTTACCGTGAGCTCTCCTTGCTGCTTCGTCGTCCGCCGGGCCGTGAAGCGTTCCCGGGTGACGTCTTCTACTTGCATTCGCGTCTTTTGGAACGTGCTGCAAAATTGAACGACGATCTCGGCGGCGGTTCGTTGACGGCGCTGCCGGTCATCGAAACGCAAGCGGGCGACATTTCCGCTTACATTCCGACGAACGTCATCTCCATTACCGACGGACAAATCTTCCTTGAATCCGATTTGTTCAACTCGGGCGTGCGTCCGGCGGTAGATGCCGGTTCTTCCGTATCCCGTGTCGGCGGTGATGCACAAATTAAAGCGATGAGTAAAGTTGCCGGTACGTTGCGGCTTGACCTTGCTTCTTACCGCGAACTTGAAGCGTTCTCGCAATTCGGGTCTGACCTCGATAAAGCGACGCAAGCGAAGCTGAACCGCGGACAACGGTCGGTGGAAGTGTTGAAACAAGGGTTGCACGAAACGCTTGACGTTGAAAAGCAAGTCGTGATCTTGTTCGCGCTTTCCCGCGGATTCCTTGACAGCATTCCGGTGGAAGACATCCGCCGTTTTGAACAAGAATTGTACGATTACATGGACCAGAAGCATGACGACTTGCTCAAGCAAATTCGAGACACGGGCAAATTGCCGGACGAAGAAGAATTCAAGAACGCCATTAAAGGCTTCAAGAAAAACTTCGTGACTTCCGGGTCCTAAGAAAGTCCGGGCCGGTTCGTTCCGTCCCGGTCTTTTCCGGCGAACGACGAGCCTGAGACAAAAGGTGGTGAAGCGAAGTGGCATCCCTGCGGGATATCAAAACAAGAATTTCATCCACGAAGAAAACGCAGCAAATCACGCGCGCGCTCGAAATGGTGTCGGCGGCGAAATTCAGCCGCGCCGAGGAAAATGCGAAGAAGTATATTCCGTATACGGAAAAGATTCGCAGCGTCGTGGCGTCGATTGCGGCGGGCAACAAAGGAGCGCTCCGGCATCCGATGCTGCAGGAGCGGGAAGTGAAGAAAACCGGCTATCTCGTCATTACGGCCGATATTGGCAAAGCGGGCGGATACAACAACAATGTGCTCCGCGAAGTGCACGAAATGATCGATCGCAACCATCGTTCGAAAGACGAATACACGGTGATCGCGATCGGGAAAATGGGCTTGAATTACTTCAAGAAACGCAACATGCCCGTCGCCTTCGAGAAAATAGGCTTGCCTGACCAACCGCTCTACGACGATATTAAGAAATTGGCGAAACAAACCGTCGATTTATTTCTCGACGAGGAAATTGACGCATTGCACATGACTTACAATCATTTTGAAAGCGCAATTTCGCAAAAAGTTTACAATAAAAAATTGCTGCCGTTGACCGATTTGGACGTCGAGCATGCCGAAACGCATTCTTACGAATACGAGCCGTCCGCCGAAGAAGTGCTCGAGGGCTTGCTCCCGCAGTATATCGAAGGCTTGATCTACGGAGCCTTGCTCGATGCGAAAGCGGCGGAACATGCGGCGCGGATGACGGCGATGCGCAATGCAACTGACAATGCGAACGACCTCATTGATGAATTGACTCTGTCCTATAACCGTGCGCGTCAAGCGGCGATTACGAAAGAAATCAGCGAAATCGTCGGCGGCGCAGCGGCACTCGAATAGAACGTGTAACGATGAAGGAGGGAACAGGATGATTAAAGGACGCGTAGAACAAGTAATGGGCCCGGTTGTCGACGTCATTTTCACAGACGGCAAGCTTCCGGATTTGAACAATGCCCTCAAGCTTGAATACAAAGCCCAGTCTTCAAGTGAAGTCGACATCGACTTGACGCTTGAAGTCGCCCGTCACATGGGGGATGACACCGTTCGCACGATCGCGATGTCATCCACGGACGGCGTGGTTCGCGGGATGGAAGTCGTCGATACCGGCGAACCGATTACGATGCCTGTCGGCGAAGTTACGTTAAGCCGGGTGTTTAACGTGCTCGGGGAACCGATCGATTTGAAGGAAGAGCTTCCGAAAGATACGAAACGGCTTCCGATTCACCGTCCGGCTCCAAACTTTGACGAGTTGACGACGTCAACGGAAATTTTGGAAACCGGTATCAAAGTCGTTGATCTGCTTGCCCCTTACGTTAAAGGCGGTAAGATCGGCCTGTTTGGCGGTGCAGGTGTAGGGAAAACGGTATTGATTCAGGAATTGATCAATAACGTCGCTCAAGAGCACGGCGGGATTTCCGTTTTTGCCGGTGTTGGTGAACGGACGCGTGAAGGAAACGACTTGTTCCATGAAATGAGCGATTCCGGCGTTATCAACAAAACGGCGATGGTCTTCGGACAAATGAACGAGCCGCCGGGAGCGCGTTTGCGCGTGGCCTTGTCTGGTTTGACAATGGCTGAATTCTTCCGTGATGAACAAGGCCAAGACGTCCTGTTGTTCATCGACAACATTTTCCGTTTCACACAAGCGGGTTCCGAAGTATCCGCTTTGCTCGGCCGTATGCCGTCTGCGGTTGGTTACCAGCCGACGCTCGCGACGGAAATGGGTCAATTGCAAGAACGGATCACTTCGACAAAGAAAGGTTCGATCACGTCGATCCAGGCTGTCTACGTGCCTGCGGATGACTATACTGACCCGGCTCCGGCGACGGTGTTTGCTCACCTTGATGCGACGACGAACTTGGAAAGAAAGCTGCAGCAACAAGGGATCTACCCTGCGGTGGATCCGCTGGCTTCGACTTCTCGCGCCCTTGCGCCGGAAGTTGTCGGCGAAGAACATTATCAAGTCGCTCGCCAAGTGCAGGAAACGCTGCAACGTTATAAAGACTTGCAAGACATTATTGCGATTCTCGGCATGGATGAATTGTCCGATGAAGATAAGCTGATCGTGTCGCGCGCGCGCCGCATTCAGTTCTTCTTGTCGCAAAACTTCCACGTTGCCGAACAGTTTACTGGACTTCCAGGTTCGTATGTGCCGGTTAAAGAAACGGTACGCGGATTTAAAGAGATCTTGGAAGGCAAATACGATGATCTTCCGGAAGATGCTTTCCGTCTTGTCGGACGCATTGAGGAAGTCGTTGAAAAAGCGAAAAAAATGCAAGCCGCGACGGAATCTTAATCCCGGGGGTGAATGCCGATGAGCACAACGCAAGTGGATATCGTCACACCGGACGGAAAGGTGTACGAAGGCGAAGTCAATATGGTAAGTGCCAGAGCGGTGAGCGGTGAGCTCGGAATTTTGCCGAGACACATGCCGCTGGTAGCCCCTTTAAAAATCGGTGTCGTTCGTTTGAAACACGAAACGAACACCGAACATGTTGCCGTCGCAGGTGGCTTTATCGAAGTAACTCCGGATCACGTAACGATATTGGCGGAAGCGGCCGAACTGAAAGAGCATATCGATCTCGATCGCGCCTTGCGCGCCAAGGAACGTGCCGAGAAACATCTGCGTGAGATGGACAAAGACCATAAACATTACGAACGCGTTCGACTCGACCTCGAACGCGCCGTCAACCGCATCGACATCGCGGAAGATTGAGGAAACAGCCCTTTGCGGGGCTGTTTTTTGTTTTTAAATAAGGCCGTTTCTCACTGCCCGAACCGCTGCTTCCGTGCGGTTGCGGGCGTTCATTTTTTGCATGATTGTCGAAACGTAATCTCTCACCGTATATTCGCTTAAATGCAGGTGTTCCGCCGCCTCGGTCGTCGTGGCGCCGTCGGCCATCAGTTTTAAGACGTCGAGCTCTCGCTGTGAGAGCTGATAAGAGAAACTGGTCCGGGTTCGCTCCGGTTCGTCTCCTCCGTATTTTGTCAGCAATTCGCCGGCGCTTTGACCGAAGTGCATGAGCGCCATGAATGTTTCGCGCGGCATTTTGAACGACTTTTCCGGTCCTTGGTCCAAGACGACGGCCCCAATCAGCTTGTTTTCGGACGGTACGTACACGGGAGCGACCACGACCGTTTTCAGCTGAAACTTGCGAACGTATTGCAATGGAAACGCTTCTTCCGCTGAAGGAATGTAGATCGGCTGCCAAAGTCTCATGTGATGGTCGTGCGGCAGGAGGTTTTTCAAGTTCTTTTCCAGCAACGGTACGTGTTCGATGGGGAGCTTGATGCGGCGAATTTCATCGGCATTGAGCTCGCAGCCGAACAAGCCGGATCCGGTACGGTCGTCGTCGGAATAGGCAAACAGCGCACACCTTTCAAACGGCAAGTAGTTGACAAACCCTTGCGTCACTTTTTCCAACGCTTCTCTCAGCGTTCCCGCCGGCATGATCCAATTGTTGAACAAGCGCACGGCGTCTTTCCATTGTTGCTTTTGCTGTGTAAACTGCCGCATCGACTCGCCGGCAGCGTGAATTTGCAACACGAACGTCAGAAAAGGAAGGAGAGATGCTGCATCTTGACCGGATGTGCCGATCAACAACGTTTCCTCTCTCCAGGGGACCGGCAAGACGTGTCTTTCTTTAGTTGACGAAGACGGGAACGCCGCTAAGAGCTTCTCGGACAACAAGAAAACCGACTCGGCTGCCAATGGGGTTTCCCGTCGGCACAACCCGTCCGGTCCGATGATCGCCGTCACTTCATAGCGGGAATGGCGTTGCTTTGCACGGGCCACCCAGTCGACGGGCAATTGCCGGGAGGAAACGAGCTGTTCCACTAGTCGGGTGATGTTCACTTGTTCGTGAAACGGGGTCGACAGAAGGAGTTCGCCGATTTGCCCAAATAAAAATTGCACTGCTTGGTGATTGCGGCGGGAGTCGGCGCCGGTATCGCCGGAAACCGCGCGGTGAACAGCATTTTCTAACATCGTGACGACAAAGATGACGTGATTCGGATGGAACCGGGCGTCAACGGTGCAGGCGCTTTCTTCCAATTTTATAAAAAAAACGTTTGCGTCTTCCGCAGGCTCGCTGAAAAAATGGTTCGCAAAAAAATCGATGCCCGTTTCCATCGCCGCCGCTGTTTTTCCTCCATGTTCCCGGACTTGCGCACGCATGGCTGCCCATTCATCCTCGATGAAATTTCGGTGGCTTCTGACCAAATCCAATCCGGTTTGCAAAACCGCTTTCAGCTGCCGATCCAAGGAAAGCGCCATGATCGAGCCGACTCCTTTCGTTTTTCCGATTTCTTCCTATTCAACAAATTTCGGACACAATGGTTCCTTTTACAGGGGTACGCCGCGAATTGCGGAAGCTCTTTTTCATCCGAACCAACCCTTCATTCGTCGGGAGGCGTCTGGCAAATCCCCACACGTCTCGGAATTGTCGGAGGGCAAGACTGTGCATACAATTAAAATTGTAAGCGTTTTCCTATTCAAATTCGAACAATGCGGAGGGAGAAGAACATGAATGCAGTGCTCCGTCATGAACCTACGGAAGAAGCGTCTTGCATCGTTGCGGGACGTATCGTGAAAAAGAAGTTTTTCGCGGCGCTCCTTGCGGGATTTCTCATGCTCGGCGGCTTGGCGGCGGCTTTTGGTATTTCCGGAGTCGCTTTTGCGATGCCGATCGGTGGAATCGGCAACTTTCACGTCGAATTCGATAAGCTTGTCGGCACGAATTTTAAATTTTTTCCGAAACTCGGCGAAACCGGCAACAAAGACAAAGCGCCGATGGTCCGCAACAAAATCGACGAAGCGACCGTTTACGGCTTGCACATTTACAAAAACATCACGTTGCCGGGCGGGAACGATATCCGCCTGAACATCACCGCCGACAAACCGGTGAAAATCAAAGGCCTCATTCAGGACGCCAGATTCATCGAAGGGAATTTCCAGTTCAACGATTTGGCGATCGCCGAGCATAACACAGACGATTTCACGAAAGAGTTTACCCAGGAAGCGAGTCATCTCGTGATCAAAAACGCGAGCATCGTGACCGACTATTTGTTTCAAAGCATGGTTACGTTGAATGGAACGAAAATATACGTCGAAGACATTCCCGACAAGTAAACGCGAACGGTTCGGCAACCGGAACAAAGAGGTGAGAAGATGGCGAAAATCGAGCAAAATGCCGCCAAAAAGACGGAAAAACAGCGAAAGCGGCGGGAGGATGTAATCCAGGCGGGTCCGTTCAAACGGTGGCGAAGCGAGCGGCCGTTTTGGGGAGCGACGTTAACGCTGCTTTCCGGGATCATGATTTTATACATTCCCGTACAATTGTACGCGATCGCTTTTGCTCCCGGGAGTTTTGCCTTTGTCGGATTGTTGTTCGGGGGATTGATCGTGATCATCGGCAGCATGGCTTATAGGTACCCGCCGTTTTCGACGGTGTTCGGCGTAGTGACGATTTTTCTTTCCGTGTTGTCGATCATGGGTGCGCTCGGCGGATTCGTCATTGGCACCATCATTGGCATCATCGGCGGCGCGTTGTGCATTGCTTGGCAGCCGGAAATGGTTTCGAGCGAAACAGAAATCAGCGCCGTACAAGAACAGCTTGAGGAACCCGGATTAGGAGAATAAAAATGAAGCCGTTCACACGGACGATCAGACAACCGCATATGTGGCTGGCCGTTGTCGTCATGGCGTTTCTCGCCGTACCGATAGGCGGGCAAGATGCGGCAGCCGCGGGCGAATCGCCGCATGGATTCGTCATCCATGCCAACCGGATTTCCGGCGACATGCTGCCCCCGACGATCGTCGTCAAAAACGGACGACCGTTGCTGCGGTTCCGTTATCGGTCGGCGGTCATCAGAGGGTTGTCGATGACGAAGCAATTGGCGACGCCGGAAGGGCCGATGACGGTAAAAGTGCACGCCGCTTCGGCAGAAGCGAAAAACATGAAGGTCGATGCTTCGGCGTTCACGTTCGGCGGGGCTTGCTTAACACTCGGCGAAGCGCGGCCGCAACTCGTGCTAAAGAACGTGACGATGGTTGCCCATTATCAATCGGCGAGCCGCCTCCGGCTCGAGCAAGCAAAGATTGGCGCGGTTCCGGGAAGGCACGGGCTCGACCGGCCGTCCGCGCCTGACTGGTTGCAACAGTTGCAACAAACCAGTGCCGCTTCGTTGCGAGAGGCGATTGAAAAGCTGATGAACGGAAACGTGCCTTTGTTGCCGTGCAGCAGCGGGAAAGATGACGGGCAGAACAAGCAGACGTCGGTTGTTGGTAAGGGGATGCACGGCGATGAGGTCGATAAAGTCGAACAAACCGCGAAAACGATCGAACAAGCGGCTGCCGGAACTGTCAATGGCGCGGTCGATGGTATCGTTGGCGGACAAACCGGAAAAGCTGTTGGCGGTTTGCTCGATGAGGCGGAAGCAGGGGAGTTGCCATCCTTGCCGGAAGACCTCGAGCAAACCGTATGCGACGGTGTCGAAGCGCTGAAGAAACGTTTGGGCGAACTCGAGAGTGCAATCGATGAGCTCGAAAAAACCGTCACCGCCGCGACGGCGAAAACGAATGACGAATTAACAGCGGTTGATCAATTAAAGAAGCGGTTGCAAGAAATTCATGGTGAAATCGAACCGCTTGTCGCCGCCGAGCCGGACCGGGAAAATTTTACACGGTTAAAGGAACAAGCGGAGGACTTGAAACGGCAAGAAGAAGAGCTGCGTCAGTTAAAGGGAGCGGCCAACGACCGACGGCTGAAGCTGGAACAGCTTCAGGCGCGATTGAACAGCTTGCAACAGCAAGCCGCCGGCATCGACGTGCCGCCGGGCTGCTCGTCAGTTTCTGCGGACGAGGCAACGGATGCGCTCCGCCGTCTTCGCCAACAAACTGAAACGGGACGTGAGCTGCTCGATCGCCTTGGCCATCAAATCGAAACGAGCGAAGCGATCGTCAAGACGATCGTCCGTGAAGCAGAAACGTACCTGAAAGAAGCGCAGCAAGCATGGGAAAGCCGATTGCTCAGCGGAATAACGGACGCGCTTAGGAACTTGGCGAACGAAGTGGAAGATGTACTGACCGACATAAAGAAAGAATGAAACGCCTAGAACTAGAAGGCGTCTCAAAAGCGAATCTTTCTGATGCTCGGAAAGCGATGCCGCTCGTTAGCGGCATATCTACGCTTCTCATGTACGATTCACCCATTTGTCGGTGGCACCGACAATTTCCGATTGGTCGAACTGCTGGAATCGCTCATGAGAGACGCTATTTGGATGGATATCGCGATTTTTTACCGATTATCGCTCATAGAGAACGCTATTTTTTTAGAAACCCCGGAAATCGCATTGATTTCCGGGTGGTTTTTAGAAATAGCGCTTCTCATGAGCGTTTCTATTTAAAAACCGGGCATATTAGGAAAATAGCGAATCTGATGCACGTTTTTTAATATAGCATGAGATTTTCGGTAAACCGAAAATTTCCGATTGGTAGAACTGCTGAAATCGCTCATGAGGAACGCTATTTGGATGGAAATCGCGATTTTTACCGATTATCGCTCATAGAGAACGCTATTTTTTAAGAAACCCCGGAAATCGCATCGATTTCCGTAAGGTTTTTGGAAATAGCGCTTCTCATGAGCGTTTCCATTTAAAAACCGGGCATATTAAGAAAATAGCGAATCTGATGCACGTTTTTTAATATAACATGAGATTTTCGGTCAACCGAAAATTTCCGATTGATCGAACTGCTGAAATCGCTCATGAGAGACGCTATTTGGATCGAATTCGCGATTTTTACCGATTATCGCTCATAGAGAACGCTATTTTTTAAGAAACCCCGGAAATCGCATCGATTTCCGGGTGGTTTTTGGAAATAGCGAATCTGATGCACGATTTTAACAAAGCATGAGATTTTCGGAACCGAGCCGTGTCACCGGCATCAATTTTATCTGTCGAAATCAAACGTTCCGCCACGATTTTCCTCAATAAGGGTGTCGTCGACATAAAATCTGACTTTTGCTATAATAAGAAAGATTCAACATAAAGATGAAGGCGGGAGGTATGGCGATGAATCTGTATGAAAACAGCTACTTGATGATCGCCGTATTTTTTGTTTTAGGCGTGTTGCTGCCGGTGGTTGCGCTGACGGCTGGGAAAATTTTGCGACCGAATAAACCATCAGCTGAAAAAGCGATCACTTACGAAAGCGGCATCGACCCGTTCCAGGACAGTTGGGTTCAATTCAATGTTCGCTATTACCTTTTTGCTTTGTTGTTCGTGATTTTTGACGTGGAAACCGTCTTTTTGTATCCGTGGGCCGTTGCGTACGACCAATTAGGCATCTTCGCCCTCGTCGAGATGTTTATTTTTATGGTCATGCTGTTGATCGGCCTCCTTTACGCCTGGAAAAAGAAGGTGTTGAAATGGAATTAGATTTGAGCGGTATTACGCCTCAAGAACAGGAAGAGCTGAAAAGAAACGTGTTTCTCGTCACGCTCGAGCAAATGAAAGCTTGGGCGCGAAGCAATTCGTTATGGCCGATGACATTCGGGCTCGCTTGCTGCGCGATTGAAATGATGGGCACTGGTGCATCCCACTATGATCTCGATCGGTTCGGTTCGATTTTTCGCACGTCTCCGCGGCAGTCGGACGTCATGATTGTGTCAGGAACGGTTACGAAAAAAATGGCCCCGGTCATTCGCCGGTTGTACGATCAAATGCCGGATCCGAAGTGGGTGATCGCGATGGGCTCGTGTGCAACCGCAGGCGGTCCATATGTGTATTCTTACGCGGTCGTGAAGGGCGTCGATCAAGTCGTTCCGGTTGATGTGTACATCCCGGGGTGCCCGCCGAATCCCGCGGCTCTCATTTACGGCATTCATAAATTGCAAGAAAAAATTCGCCAAGAAGCGAAAACCGGAAAGCGGGTGAAGCGCGTTGGCGAACGATGATCGTCGGGACGAAAAGAAAGCGCTTACGGAGCAAGACGAAAAGACTTCAGGAAAGAAAAGCGCGGAAGAACGTGTAAGAGAGATTAAGAGGCGGAAGGAAGAAGCGAAGCGTGCGGCTGAAGGCGATGCGGAAGTGAAAAGCGAGGCGAAGCTTTCGGCTGAAGAGCGCGTACGGGAGATTAAAAGAAAAAAAGCAGCCGCCGCTGATTCGGCGAAGGCGAACGCTGATAAGAAGTCGGCCGCGGAAGCGCGTGTGGCGGAGATTAAGCGGCGGAAGGAAGCGGCGCAGGCCGGGTCAGCGGAGGAAACGAGTTCCGCGGGCAGTGCGAAGAAAGGCGCTGAAGAGCGCGTGCGCGAAATCAAAAGGAAAAAAGAAGCGGCAGCCGGCGGTTCGCCGGAGCCGAACGCTGATAAGAAGTCGGCCGCGGAAGCGCGAGTCGCGGAGATTAAGCGGCGGAAGGCGGAAGCCGCGGCAAAGAAAGCCGGTGGCGATGAAGCTGGGAAGAAGCTTTCGGCCGAAGAGCGCGTAGCGGAGATCAAGCGAAAGAAGGAAGCGGCGAAGCGGAAAGCGGGCGAAGGCGAGCCCGCGGCGGACGCGAAGTCCGCTGCGCAGCAGCGCGTAGCGGAGATCAAGCGGAAGAAGGCGCTCGCGGCGCAGAAGAAGCAAGCGGACGGCGAAGCCGGCGACAAGAGCGATCGCGAGAAGAAGATCGCGGCGATGAAGGCGAAGGCGGCGGCGAAGAAAGCGGCAGCGAAGCGCGAAGCGCAGGCGGAGCCGGAGGCGCCGTCGGTGAATGAGCCGCTGCTGGCGAAGTACGTCGCGGTGATCAAGGAGCGGCTCGGGGACGAGGCGCTGGAGGCGGCGTACATCAACAGGCTGGCGAAGGAAGTGCCGACGTTGGTGGCGAAGCCGGAGGCGTACCGGGCGGTCGCTGAGTTGTTGAAGAGCGACGAGCGGCTGCATTTTGAGTATTTGGCGGAGATTCACGGGACGGATTTTGAGACGCACATGGAAATGTATTTGCATTTATATTCTTATAAAAATCGTCAGGCGGTGGCCCTGAAGGTGAAAGTGGACCGCGACGCGCCGGAGATTGATTCGGTGACGCCGGTCTGGAAAGGGGCGGACTGGCCGGAGCGGGAAGCGTATGATTTGCTCGGGATCCGCTTTAAAGGGCATCCGAACTTGACGCGCATCATGATGCCGGACGATTGGGTCGGGCATCCGCTCCGAAAAGATTATGAGCCGCACGACGCGGAGGTGTAGCCGTTGATTCGCACCGAGGAAATGCTTTTGAACGTAGGACCGCAGCATCCGAGCACGCACGGGGTGTTTCGGATTGTGATAAAAATTGACGGCGAGACGATCGTCGAAGCAAAGCCGGTGATTGGTTATTTGCACCGGGGCACGGAAAAGCTGGCGGAGAATCTTGAGTATACGCAAATCATTCCGTACACCGACCGCATGGATTATTTGGCGGCGATGACGAACAACTATGTCATTTGCCACGCGGTCGAGACGATGATGGGGCTGGAGCTGCCGGAGCGAGCCGAGTTTTTGCGGGTGATCGTCATGGAGCTTGGCCGCATCGCCAGTCATCTTGTTTGGTTTGGCACGTATTTGCTTGATATTGGGGCGATGAGCCCGTTTTTGTATGCGTTTCGCGAACGCGAAGTCATTATTAATCTGTTAAACGAGATTTCCGGGGCGCGCTTGACGTTCAACTACATGCGCATCGGCGGCGTCAAATGGGATGCGCCGGAAGGCTGGATCGATAAGGTAAGAGAATTTGTTCCGTATATGCGCGAGCAGTTGGCCGGCTATCACGAGCTTGTGAGCGGAAACGAAATTTTCACGACCCGTGTAAAAAATGTCGGGACGTACACGGCGGCCGATGCGCTCGAGTATTCGCTCAGCGGCGCGAACTTGCGCTGTACCGGGGTGAAGTGGGATCTGCGAAAAGACGAACCGTACTCGATTTACGACCGGTTCGACTTTGAAGTTCCGGTTCGTGAAGACGGGGATGCATGGTCGCGATACCAATGCCGGATGGCGGAAATCGAGCAATCGCTCAACATTTTAGAACAGGCGGTCGAACAAATTCCGGAAGGCAAGTTCACGAATGAACCGCGTGTCATCAAGCCGCCGAAAGGCGAGACGTACGTGCGAATCGAGTCGCCGCGCGGCGAAATCGGCTGCTACATTGCTTCCGAAGGCAAGAAAGAGCCGTACCGGCTCAAATTCCGGCGGCCGTCTTTCTACAACTTGCAAATCTTGCCGAAGCTGCTGAAAGGCGCAAACATGTCGAACCTCGTCGCGATTCTCGGCGCGATCGACATTGTACTCGGGGAGGTGGACGGCTGATGCACGAGCTTCTCACATCACCGCCGAGTTGGCTGAACGCCCTCATCTTTTTCATCGCCGGTGCTGCGCTGCTCGCCGTCGTTCTCGGCTTCGTCACATATGCGATCCTCGCGGATCGCAAGGTGATCGGCTTCATGCAGCTGCGCATCGGCCCGAACAAAGTCGGCGGCCGCTTCGGCTTGCTGCAAACCGTCGCCGACGTCGTCAAGCTGCTCATCAAGGAAGACACGATCCCGGCGAAAGCCGACCGCGCGCTCTACATTCTCGCGCCGGTCATCGCATTCGTGCCGGCCTTTGCGGTCCTGGCGGTGCTGCCTTTTTCCGCCCACCTGCAATTCGCCGATGTCGGGGTCGGCCTCCTTTATTACATGTCGGTGTCCGGCATTACGATCATCGGCGTGCTGACCGGCAGCTGGGCTTCCAATAACAAATACGCGCTCATCGGCGGCATGCGCGCCGTCGCGCAAATGATTTCTTACGAAATTCCGCTCGTGCTTTCCGTCGTCGGCGTCATTCTGCTCGCCGGCAGCTTGAACTTGGCGGACATCGTCGGTGCGCAATCGCATGTCGCTTTTATCTTCGTTCAACCGCTCGGCTTCATCATTTTCATGATTGCCGCGATCGCGGAGCTGAGCCGGACGCCGTTCGACTTGCCGGAAGCCGAATCTGAACTTGTTGCCGGCTACCATACGGAATATTCCGGGTTTCGCTGGGCGTTTTTCATGTTGAGCGAGTACGCCTACATGTTTGGCATGGCGGCGCTCACGACCGTCCTGTTCCTTGGCGGCTGGCATCCGATTCCGGGACTGGCGTTCATTCCCGGCATCCTCTGGTTTTCATTGAAATTCATGCTCGTCATCTTTTTCCTCGTCTGGCTGCGCGCGACGTTTCCGCGTCTCCGGGCCGACCAGCTGATGACGTTTGCTTGGAAAGTTTTATTGCCGGCGGCGTTGTTGAACTTGTTCGTGACCGCGCTCGTCAAGTCGTTGCTCTAAAGAAATCGAAAGGATGGGATTCGATGTTCGGAAAAGGGCTTGCCAAAGGATTGAAGTACACGCTGAAAAGCTTGAGCCAGCAAAAAGTCACCTACAATTACCCGGACGACACGCTGAAAATGCCGGACCGCTTCCGGGGGATTCAAAAATTTTATCCGGAAAAGTGCATCGTTTGCAACAAATGCGTCAATGTTTGCCCAACCGATTGCATTTCGCTCACCGGTAAACCGAATCCCGATCCAGAAAAACGCGGGAAAATCATCGAGACGTACAACATCAATTTTGAGATTTGCATTTTGTGCGATCTTTGCACGGAAGTTTGTCCGACCGAAGCGATCGTGATGACGAACAATTTCGAGCTTGCCGAGTACAGCCGCGATGAATTGTACAAAGACTTGCAATGGCTTGATGAGAACGATACGAACGTCAGGAAGGAGAACAAGACGTGAGCGGGGAACTGATTGCGTTTTTCATCTTGGCGTTAACCTCGATTGTAGGCGGCGTCCTGATGTTGAATTTAAAAAAAGTGATCCATATGGTCGTGGCGCTCGTGTTTACGTTTCTCGGACTGGCCGGCATTTACATCATGCTTTCGGCGGAGTTCGTCGCTGTCGTGCAAATATTGATTTATTCCGGGGCCGTCTCGATTATCATGCTTTTCGGAATCATGTTGACGAAGCATAACGACCGGGCCAAAGAAGTGGTCAGCAAATGGCGGCATTTCACGGTTGCCGCCGGAGTGCTCGTATTTTTCGGGATCATGTTTTACGGCATCCGCGATTTGGATTTCGGCCGCGCGGCGAAATCGCTGCAAGACGACAATACACAGCAAATCGGGATCGAATTGTACACGCACTACTTGCTTCCGTTCGAGATTGCCTCGCTGTTGCTGTTGGTGGCGCTTGTCGGGGCAGTCTTGATGGCACGCAACGAGGAGGAAAATGATCGTGAATGAGCTTCCCTTACCGAGCTATCTCATTCTTGCTTTGATCTTGTTTTGCATCGGGTTGTATGGAGCGCTTACAAAAAGAAACGCGGTGATTGTGCTCATTTGCATCGAGCTCATGCTGAACGCGGTGAACTTGAACTTCGTCGCGTTCGCGAAATACGGCATGACGCCGGGCATCGACGGCCAAGTGTTCGCGTTGTTCATCATCACCGTCGCCGCTGCCGAAGCCGCCGTCGGGCTGGCGATTCTGTTTGCGCTGTACCGCAACAAATCCACGGTTGACGTGGATGAAATGAATCGCCTGAAACGTTAAGGAGGGGTGTCCATGGTTCACTTCGCATGGATCGTTCCGCTGTTTCCGCTCGTGTCCTTCGCAGTGCTGCTGCTGTTCGGGCAACGTTGGAAAGCCGGAGCGGCTTACACAGGAATCATCTTCACTTTTTGTTCATTCGTGCTTTCGCTTCTAGTGCTTTTCGACGGAAACACGATTGCCGCCAACTTCGATTGGTTAAAAATTGGCGCCGTCACACTGACGATGGGGTATCAAGTCGAGCCGCTCAACGCGCTGATGCTTGCGCTTGTTGCGTTCGTCAGCTTTCTCGTACACGTTTACTCGAAGGGGTACATGGCGGAGGACCCGCGCATCGGCATCTTTTTCGCGTATCTTGGACTTTTCACGTTTTCGATGCTCGGGCTCGTGCTTGCGCCGAATTTGCTCGAATTTTACATCCTTTGGGAGCTCGTCGGCGTTTGCTCGTTCCTGTTGATCGGCTTTTATTTCGATCAACCTGCCGCGAAAGCGGCAGCGAAAAAGGCGTTCATCGTGACCCGGATCGGCGACGTCGCGCTGTTCATCGGCATGATCCTTTTATTCTGGCAAACCGGCAGTTTCGCTTTTGATGCGATTTTCGATGCCGTGACTGCCGGCCAAATCGCCCCGGGCATGATCACGCTCACCGCGATACTCATTTTCATCGGAGCGATGGGCAAATCCGGGCAGTTTCCGCTCCATACGTGGCTGCCTGACGCGATGGAAGGCCCGACGCCTGTTTCCGCGCTCATTCACGCGGCAACGATGGTCGCCGCCGGCGTCTACCTTGTCGCCGTCATGTATCCGCTCTTTCTCGCTTCACCGGCTGCGATGCTCGTCGTCGCGATTGTCGGCGGCTTCACCGCCATTTTCGCCGCCTCGATCGGTCTCGTGCAGCGCGACATCAAGCGCGTACTCGCCTATTCAACGGTGAGCCAGCTCGGCTACATGATGCTGGCACTCGGCGTCGGCGGCTATGTCGCCGCAATGTTTCACCTCATGACCCACGCTTTTTTCAAAGCGTTGTTGTTTTTGGCGGCCGGCAGTGTCATTCATGCCGTCCATAAGCAAGACATCGAGAAGATGGGCGGTCTGTGGAAGTCGATGCGTGTGACGGCGCCGCTGTTTCTTATCGGAGCGCTTGCGCTGTCCGGCTTTCCGCTTTTGTCCGGCTTTTTCAGCAAAGAAGAAATTTTCGCTTCGACGCTCGGGGCCGGGCGCTGGCTGTTGTTCATCGTCGCGATCGCCGCCGCCTTTTTTACCGCCTTTTACATGTTCCGTCTCTTCTTCCTCGTCTTTTTCGGGGAATCACGGGCGGCGGACGTCAAAGAATCGCCGAAATCGATGCTCGTACCGATGGCCGTACTCGGTTTTTGCGCCGTCTTTGCCGGCTACTTGAACACGCCATGGTTCGGCACGTTTCTCGGTGACTGGCTGGCGCCGAATCTCGAAACGGCGGAGTCCCCGTGGTGGGTCAGCTTGCTTGCGATCGCCGTCGCCCTGGCGGGCATGTATTTGGCTTGGCTCATGTACGGCCAGCGCAGCCTCACTCGTGATTGGCTGTCCGCCCGCGTCCCGCATCTGTACCGGCTGCTCGAACGCAAATATTACATCGATGAAGGCTACCGCCATACGATCGTGGCATTCACGTCAGGTCTCGGCGACTTTTTCGCAGTTTTGGACCGTATTATCATCGGCGGACTCGTTGAAGCTTGCGCCGCATCCGTCCGTCTGATCGGCAGCGCTGCGCGCCGGTTGCAATCCGGTCAAGTGCAGACGTACGGAACGGTCGTTTTGTTCGGCTTCGTCGTCATCATCGTCATTTTGGCCGTGTCGGGAGGGTATTTCCAATGATCGAACCTTATTTTCTCTCCATCTTGATTTTTTCGCCGCTCGTCGGCATGCTCATCGTGGCGATTACGCCGAAAACGTTGACGTCTACCGTCAAATGGGTCGGGTTTCTGGCGACGCTCCTGCCGCTCGCGCTCGCTGCCATCGCTTACGCGCGATTCGACAGGTCCGTCGACTTTCTGCAATACGTAACCTCGGTGCCGTGGATCCAAATCGCCGTCGATCCGCTCACCGGCCAGCGGCTCGAAATCGACTATGCGCTCGGCATCGACGGCCTTTCGCTGACGCTCATTTTGCTGACGACCGTCATTTCGACGCTCGCCGCCGCGGCTTCCGTGAACATCGACAAAGCTGTCAAAGGCTACTTCTTGCTGTTTTTGCTGCTGGAAGTCGGCATGCTCGGCGTTTTTTGCGCACAAAACTTGATCTTGTTTTTTGCCTTTTTCGAAATGACGCTCGTTCCGACGTATTTCCTAATTGCCAAATGGGGGCTCGCGAAACGCGAAAACGCCGCGTTCACGTTCCTCCTCTACAACGGCGCCGGCTCGGCCGTCATGCTCATCGCTTTCATCATCCTTTTCTCGACGACCGGCACGCTCAACATCGCCGAGCTCCAAGCGCTCGACCTCGCTTCGCTCGGCAGCGGCAACCCGCTCGCGCAACCAGGCTTCCGCATGGCGCTCGTCGCCGCCATAATTGCCGCTTTCGCCGTCAAGCTGCCGATCTTTCCGCTTCACAGCTGGATGCTGCGCGTCCATGCCGAAGCGCCCGTGCCGACCGTCATGATCCATTCCGGCATCCTGCTGAAGATCGGCGCCTACGGCCTTATCCGCTTCGCGCTCGGGCTCTTCCCGCATGAGTTCGCTGAACTCAGCGTCGCGCTCGCCGTCTTCGGGCTCATCAATCTGCTTTACGGCGCTCTCATCGCCTTCAAGCAGACCGATTTCCGAATGGTGCTGGCCTACTCGAGCGTTTCGCACATGGGCATCGTCCTGCTCGGCCTCGCCGCGCTCAACGCCGCCGGCGTGCAAGGCGCCGTGTTCCAAGTTATTTCCCACGGCTTAATCTCGGCCTTGCTGTTTTTCCTCGTCGGCGCGATCTACGCTCGCACCGGAACGACGGAAATCCGCTACATTTCCGGTCTTTCCAGTTCAGCGCCCCGCATCGGCGGCTTCCTGCTGGCCGGCGGGCTCGCTTCGCTCGGTTTGCCGGGGATGTCCGGATTCATCAGCGAATTCACGGCGTTTCTCGGCTTGTTCGAACAAAAGCCGCTGTTGGCGGCGATCGGCACGATCGGCATCATTCTTACTGCTGTCTATATGTTGCGGGCAGTTATGAACATGACGTTCGGCAAAGCTTCCTTTAAAAACATCGGCGATTTGCGCCCGGTCGAATGGGGGCCGTCGGTGGTCCTGCTGGCGTTTATTTTATGGATCGGGGTCAATCCGGCCGTCATCAGTGAGCCGTTGCATGCCGTGGTTGATTCTGTCCTTGTTGCATTGGGAGGGTCATGATGAACTTGCAATCGTTTCTACAAGTGCCATGGGGGATTATGGCTCCGGAAATCACGATTTTCACAACGGCGGTTTTATTACTCATCGCCGATCTCGTCATCGATAAGGCTTTGCCAAGACGCACGTTTGTCTGGCCAGCACTCGCCGGCATCGCGGTGGCGTTCGTCATTTGCCTCGCGCAAATCGGAACGCCGGTCACTTCGATATGGTTCGGCGCCTATCGTGTCGATGCGTTTGCGCTAGCCTTTAAATTGCTGCTGCTCGTCGGAACCGGATTCGTTCTGCTCTTGTCCTGCCGGGACGAACGCCCCGGCGAACTTTCCGAACGCGCGGAATTTTATTTCTTGCTGTTGTCCGCCTTAACCGGAGCGATGATGCTCACTTCGAGCGCCGATTTAATTACGTTGTTCGTCTCGCTCGAATTGTTGTCGCTTTCGTCGTACTTGTTGGCTGGGCTTCATAAAAGCGACCGCTCGTCGAACGAAGCCGCCTTTAAATATATAGTCAACGGCGGAATTGCCACCGCGGTCATTTTGTTCGGGATGAGCTACTTGTACGGTTTCTCCGGCTCGACCAATTTATACGCAATCAGTGAAGTTTTCAATGCGGACGCCCATCATCCGGTCGTTTTCGATGAACGGTTCCTGCTGGTTTTCGCCTTTATTCTCTTGTTTGCCGGTTTGTCCTTCAAGCTGGCGACCGTTCCGTTTCACATGTGGGCTCCCGACGTGTACGAAGGAGCGCCGACTTCGGTGACCGCCTTCTTAAGCGTCGTTTCCAAGACCGCCGGCTTCGCCTTGCTCTTTCGTCTGATGCTCGTCGCCTTCTTGCATGCCCCCGGCGCCGCGGTCTCGTCTTCAGCGGGTCCGGAGTCCATTTTTACAACGGTTCAACCGTATTTGGCCGTTCTTGCAGCTGCCGCGATGATTTACGGAAACACCGCCGCATTGAAACAAACGAACATTAAACGATTATTCGCGTACTCCGGCATTGCTCAGGCCGGCTACGTACTCGTTCCGTTCGTCTGTCTTACGCAACTAACCTTGACGAACGTCTGGTTTTACTTGGCCGCCTACTTATTCACGAACCTTGGGGCTTTCGCCGTCATCCAGGCCGTCTCAAGCCGCGAAAACAGCAGCCAACTCAAGACGTACGACGGGCTTTACAGCCGCTCCCCTTTCGCTGCGGTCGCTCTCGCCGTTTTTCTCGTATCGCTGGCCGGCATTCCGTTCACCTCCGGTTTTGTCGCCAAATTCGACGTGTTCGTCGAAGCGCTGTTTTCCGACCATTACGCTCTCGCGTCAATCATGATCGCCACGACCGTCATCGCCTATTTTTACTATTTCGTCGTCATGGCGAAAATGTTCCTGCGCCCATCCGCTTCCTCCGGCAGATGGATGCTGCCTCCTGCGGCCGGTATCGTCGCTGTCATCTGCCTCATCGCGACGATCGGCATCGGGATTTTTCCGAGCACCGTCCTCGGCTTCCTGCACGACCATTTCCCGCTCGCCGAGCTTTTCAAAAAGGGCTGACCGGTGCGCTGGCATGTCAGCGGACACACAGCAACGCTTATTAGCGGCGGAAATCGCAATGATTTCCGCCTCCATTTTTTTGCGATACGCACCGCCGCCCGCCGACCCGGTCAGATTTTCCATTTCACCCCCCGTTAACGCGAGCGGTTGCCGAAAGGTTTGATTGTGTGTTTTTTGGCCTCCAATTCCATCCGTCATTCTCGCGGATTTATCCCAATCCAACCTCACACCTCTAACTTCTAGAAAGACGCGCCAGCGTTTTTCAAAGCATTAGGTGCATATTCCCATAAAAATTCGGCGTCATTTCCCGGGAAATTATGCTATAATGTAGACAATTGTGTTGGATTTTGACGGTTTTGATAGAACCGTGGCAGCTTTTACTAGGACTGGAGGTTGATAAAGCATGCTTGGAATCAGTCCTTTAACACAACTGGGCGTGCAAGCGGTCCTGTATCTTGTCGTTCACTTGGTTTTTTTGGCGGTGACTTGGTGGGCGCTGCAAAGTTTTCGCTTGGACGTATTTTTAAAGGATCCGAACAGCCCCCGAGCGAAAGTGCTGCTTATTTTATTGACAGTAGCAATCGGAACGTTGGCAGGGAACTTTTTTTACAATTATTTCATCCAGTCGCTGCGCATTCCTTACCTTTTTTAACGGACGATCTTTTTTGTCGATGGATGTCTACATATTCCATGTATGCGCATTCTCTCCCAGGTAACAATGGTGAATAGAAGGGAGAATCGCACATGGGGAACACGAAATGGATGTCGGCGGCTTTTCTTTTGGTTTTGTTTTTTGCTTCTTATGCCCATACGGAAGCGGCAACGGAGCGGATAACGGAACCACTCGGTGAAATTGTTCAAGTTATGAAAGAACGAAACATAGACATAAACCACTGGCATTTGTACACAAAAAAAAATGGTGGTTTAACCATGGGGCGCAAAGGGTACGTACGCATGGTAGAGGGACTAAAGCATCACTTGAACAAGTTTCGCTGGGATGAAATGCACGAGGATTATGACGGCAATCTTAAGATTACGGGCACTCATACCGATAATAAGGCTGGGTTCCACGAACGGCTGACAGTGCTTGCTTATCCGAAAGACGGCAAATTCGGCATTTATATCGTGTACGAAATGGAAGGAGACCACTGGTCCGGGAACCATCAAGAAAAAATCGTTTCGGTCGTTTCGAACAGAATTCGACAAATTCATGTAAAAAATCCTACCATTTTCACTTGTGTAAGCGGAAATGCGGGTGCTACAATGGATTTTGTTTTAATGAATGGTGCACGACAATTGGTCCGGGACTTTGGTGCCGTTTCCGTGGAGAAACTCGAAGAAAAAACGTTTGTTGCACTCTCTGCATATACTAGCCAGTGGAAGCAATCCATCCCAACCAGAAATCACCGCATGAATTTGCAGGTAGCCTTACGCAAGACGAAGGATGGCAACATTGCGGTTACCATCGGAACACCAATCATTACCACTGAATATTAATATAGAAAAATTGGACGCGGAGGGGAATACTTTGGAACAAATCATTGTCCGCGGCGGAAGGCGGTTGAGCGGAACGGTAAAAGCCGAAGGCGCGAAAAACGCCGTACTGCCTGTTTTGGCCGCAACATTGTTAGCACGCAGCGGCACCAGCATCATTCATGATGTGCCCGCCCTTGCTGATGTATATACAATCCAAGAAGTGATCCGTCATTTGAACGCCGATGTAGATTTCAATGATCATACGGTTACGATCAACGCGGAAAAATTGCTGAAAACGGACGCTCCTTTTGAATATGTTCGAAAAATGCGCGCTTCGTTTCTCGTGATGGGTTCGCTGCTCGCGCGGTCGGGACGCGCCCGCATCGCTTTGCCGGGCGGATGTGCGATCGGCTCGAGGCCGATCGACCAACATTTGAAAGGCTTCGAAGCGATGGGCGCGAAAGTGAAGATCGGAAACGGCTATATCGAAGCGACCGTGAAGGAGAAGCTTCAAGGCGCGAAAATTTATCTCGATTTTCCGAGTGTTGGGGCAACGGAGAACATCATGATGGCAGCTACACTCGCCGAAGGAACAACGACGATCGAAAATGCGGCCGAAGAGCCGGAAATCGTTTGCCTTGCCGACTATTTGAATCGAATGGGAGCGAAAGTGACCGGCGCAGGAACCGGAACGATTTTCGTTGAAGGCGTGAACGAACTGGAAGGTGCCGAACACCGAATCATTCCGGATCGTATTGAAGCCGGTACGTTCATGACTGCTGCAGCGATCACGGGAGGAAACGTGTTCGTCGAAGGAGCGACTTCGTCCCATTTGCGTCCGCTCATCGCCAAAATGGAAGAAATGGGCGTCGTCATACAAGAAGAAAGCCATGGATTGCGAGTGATCGCGCCGGAGCAGTTAAAGGCCGTCGACATCAAGACGATGCCGCATCCCGGTTTCCCTACGGACATGCAACCGCAAATGATGGCGCTGCTGCTCAAGGCGCACGGAACCGGAGTGATTACGGAGACGGTATTTGAAAATCGGTTTATGCACGTCGAGGAATTCCGGCGGATGAACGGAGATATCAAAATTGAAGGCCGGTCGGCCATCATCAACGGGCCGAATCCTCTACAAGGCGCGGAAGTAACGGCAACAGATTTGAGAGCCGGCGCGGCATTGACGATCGCTGGGCTCGCGGCCGACGGGATTACGAGAATCAGCGGACTCGAGCACATCGATCGCGGCTACGTAAATTTTACCGAAAAGCTGTGTTCGCTCGGTGCCATCGTGGAACGCATCCAAGTCGAAGAAACGATAGCCGCCGTGGAAACACAAACCGAAAAGAGCAAAGCGGCATTCAAAGCCGTCAACGCCAAATTCGCATAAGACCGGGAAACCGGTCTTTTTTTCGTTCACCGGCTTGCGGTGCAAGTCGGTTTTTTTCATTTTTCGGTCTTCGACCGCTTTGTTCTAAAGGCTTGTCCACCCCCATACACTAGAAGGAACAAGCAAAAAAACGGGGGAGTTGCCAGTGAAGCCGTATTTCATCGCAGCCTGTTTAATTCTCGGATTCGTTCTCGTCGTGCCGGCGGCGATCGTCGTGCCGTTTTCAAACGACGGCACCGCAGTTGCCACTCCGCCAGAGTTGGAGGCAAACGTTCCGGAACCACAAGCGCCGATATCGCCGTTCTCGATTTCGGTTTACCGCACATCGGAAAATGAGGTGGAGACGGTTCCGCTCGAAAAGTATGTCGTCGGTGTGGTCGCTTCAGAAATGCCGGCGAATTTTGAATTGGAAGCGCTGAAGGCGCAAGCGCTTGCGGCGCGCACGTACATCGTCCACTACTTGCTCAATCCGCCGGACTTGAATTTGCCGGACGGCGCGCAAGTGACGGATACGCCGATGAACCAGGTGTACAACGATCCGCAGCAATTAAAGGAGATTTGGGGAGCGGACTACGATTGGAAGATCGCGAAAATCCGCAAGGCGGTCGACGAAACGAGAGGGCAAATCATCACTTACAACGGGAAGCCGATCACGGTTGCCTTTTTTTCCACGAGCAATGGCTATACGGAAAGTGCCGATGCGTATTGGCAAAACGCGCTTCCGTATTTGCAAAGCGTTCCAAGTCCGTGGGACCGCCAGTCGCCGAAGTTTGCTTCAACCGAAACGATCCCGACCGCGGAAGTAGAAGCAAAACTTGGAGTCTCTTTAACTGAAGACGGAAAAATTGGCGAGGTCCTCAAAACGACGCCCGGTCACCGGGTCGGCGAGATCAAAATCGACGGGACCGTCTTTTCCGGCCGGGAAGTGAGGGAAACATTGAACCTTCGTTCCACTGATTTCTCAATGACGCGGCAAGGCGATGAGGTGATCGTCCGTACGAAAGGCTGGGGACACGGCGTCGGGATGAGCCAATACGGCGCCAACGGGCTCGCCGGGGAAGGCAAAACGTACAAACAAATTGTAAAATATTACTACCGGGGCGTATCGATTTCTGACTTGAAGCCGTACACGGCGAAGCTGACCGCTGTAAAATAAGGAACAAGTGAAAAAGTCAGTCTTGTCGAAAAATGGCGACAAGAAAATGGAATTTCAGGTATAGAATCTCAGGAATGTGATCAGAATGGTTCCTGAGGTGATAATCATGAAAAAAGACGAAAAGCAATCGACGCGTCAGGAAAACATGCCAAAATGGCGCAAGTTTGCTAGAAAACGTTGGGTTTACCCGGCGGTGTATCTCGGACTCGCGGCGATTGTCATCGCTTCCGTGCTCTGGATGCAAACGGGTCCGAACGAAGGCGATTATTCGATCGATCCGTCGAAAAACGGTTCGGGAGAAAAAGAGACTTCGCTTTACAATCAAAACAAGGACGCCGTCCCGGTAAACACGATGAAAGAACAGTTCCAATGGCCGGTGAAAGACCGGAATGCCGTGACCGTGCAGAAACCGTTTTACGACTACAATGCCTCTTTGGAAGACCAACAAGCTGCTCTCGTCCTTAACGATCATACTTACCGTCCAAACACGGGGATCAATTTGTCTACCGAGAGCGGAAAAAGTTTTGCGGTTACGGCGTCGCTGAGCGGGACCGTTTTGAAAGCGGAGGAAGACCCGGAACTCGGCTATGTCGTCAAAGTTGACAACGGCGATGGTGTAACGACCATTTATTCGAGTCTGAAAAGCACAGCTGTCGAAAAAGGCGACAAAGTCGAGCAAGGCGATAAGATCGGCATGGCTGGTCAAAGCGACTATTTTGAAAAAGCGGGCGTAATCGTCCACTTCGAAATTCGCAAAGACGGCAAGCCGGTCAATCCGGTCAGCTATTTCGGCCAAAGCAAAGCGGAACTGCTGAAATCGATGAGCGACGACACGAACAAGGACAAGAAGCAAGACGATTCGTCTTCGGCAACCGATGAGCCCAAGCAACAGAAAAAGCAGGACGAGGCACCGAAGAACGACGAAACGAGCAATGAAACGTCCAACAACGCATAGGACTTCATTGCCACGACAAGCTCCGCGGGAACGCTCGCGGGGCTTTTTTTTTATAAAATACCGAACCTTACCGAAGCTCATTTTCCCCGCTCAAGAAGGAATTGCGGGCGGTTGTGGCGAATTTTTTTTCATAACCCAATACAGAGAGGACCGGAAACATGAATCGAGATGCGAAAGGAACGCAAGCTGTGGTCGCAACGTTTTCCATTGCTGCCTATGATCCCGAGGCGGAAGAATGGGGAATCGCGGTTCAATCGAAGTTTCTTGCCGTCGGTTCCGTTGTGCCTTGGCTGAAAGCGGGGGCGGGCGCCGTGGCTACCCAGTCGTATGCCAACACGTCGTACGGGCCGGAAGGGCTGAAATTGCTGGAAAGCGGCATGAGCGCCGAAGAGGTCGTGAAACGGTTGACCGACGCGGATGAGGACCGGGATCTCCGCCAAGTGGGGATTGTTGATAAAAGTGGAGCCGCAGCCACGTTCACGGGGAAAGACTGCTTTGAGTGGGCCGGGGGGAGAATCGGCAACCATTACGCGGCGCAAGGGAACATTTTGGTGAATGAGGAAACGGTGAATGCGATGGCGGAAACGTTCGAGCGCGTGGACGGCTCGCTGGCATCGCGTTTATTGGCTGCGCTCGAAGCCGGCCAGCTGGCTGGCGGCGACCGGCGCGGAAGGCAGTCGGCTGCGCTTGCCGTCGTGCGGGAAGGCGGCGGGTACGGAGGATTCAACGACCGGGTCGTCGACCTTCGCGTCGACGACCACGAAAAGCCGATCAAAGAGCTGGCGCGCATTTATCAGCTGCACGAGCTGTACTTCTCGGAAACGAAACCAGAAAACGTCGCCGAAATTGAAGGCGACCTTCGCGAAGAAATGGAAGGCGAATTGGTCCGCCTCAATTACTTGGCACCCGGCGAGGCATCCGACGACGACCGCTTCTACGAAGCGTTGACCTCGTTTCTGCATACAGAAAACTTCGAGGAACGCGAACAGCCGCAGGGCAAAGTCGACCTGGCCGTCGTCGCGTTCATGAAAGGTTTGAGTCCTCGTTGAGGGCTGGTTTGGATGGGGGTATAGAGGGACAGCGTTTCTGTTGATTGCGACTTTCGAAGGAATTGAAAGCAAGTTCCAAGTTTCGTACCCCACGAACTATCGGATACAGTACATGGGTAAGTTCGGCAAAAGTCAAACAGCTTGAAATGGACGTTGTCTTCTCAGGAATCCGGAATGAAATATGTCAACAGTAGGTGAGTTTATGAAAATCGACGAAACAGATAAGAAAATATTGGATTTGTTAGCCGAGAATGGCCGAATGTCTTATGTCGATATCGGCAAACAATTGAACTTATCGCGCGTTTCAATTCGCGAACGCGTCCACCAAATGAAAGAAAGCGGTATCATCGAGAAATTCAGTGTCGTTGTTAATTCTGAAATGGCCGGAAAAAAGGTATCCGCATTTTTCGAGGTTGATTGTGAACCGGCATATCTCGTGGAAGTAGCGGAAACGCTCGTGAACAATCCAAGTGTCGCCAGCTGTTACCAAATGACGGGTCCGAGCACGCTGCACATGCACGTGCTTGTTGAAGACTTCCGGCGGCTGGAGCAATTTATCAACGAAGAATTGTACAGCTTGGAAGGCATTACGCGTGTCAGCAGTCATATTTTATTGCGCCGATTCAAGAGTCGCACCGGGCTGAAACTATGATTGCTCGTCTGAAGCAGAAAGTCGAAATCATTTTATAAAAAAAAATAACGAGCCGCCGTCCTGGAGTGAGTCTTCCCGCTTTCGGACGGCCTTTGTTGTTGTCACAATTATCGGTTGCCTTACCGATGGATAATGTTCTATAATCATCTACAAATGTTAGTCTCAATTGCGAATATTCATTAACATTTGGAAGTAAATGATGGATTTTGCATAAATGTTGTAAAGGGGAGATTGTCTTGCACTTGAATCAACCGCTTTATCATCCGTACGGCTCGTCACGAAAGCCGGTATTTGCGCGAAACGGCATGGTTGCCACCTCGCAGCCGCTCGCCGCTCAGGCCGGACTCGACATCTTGAAGAAAGGCGGGAACGCCGTTGATGCAGCGATTGCCACCGCCGCCTGCCTAACTGTCGTTGAACCGACATCGAACGGAATCGGCGGGGACGCCTTTGCCCTTGTATGGATGAAAGGGAAGCTGCACGGTTTGAATGCGAGCGGACCGGCGCCGCGAGCGATGTCAATCGACCGATTGAAAGCGGACGGGCATGAGGAAATTCCGGAGACTGGCTGGGTGCCGGTGACGGTGCCGGGGACGCCTGCGGCTTGGGCGGCGCTGTCGAAACGGTTTGGGAAATTGCCGCTGGCGGAAACACTGCGGCCGGCGATTGAGTACGCGGAGAATGGCTACCCGGTTTCGCCGACGCTCGGCAGGTTTTGGAAGAAAGGGTATGAGAAATTTTCAAAGCTGGAAGGCGATGCGTTTTCGGGGTGGTTTGAGACGTTTGCGCCGAACGGCAAAGCCCCTGAAATCGGAGAGATGTGGGCATCGCCGGGACATGCGGCCACGCTTAAAGCGATCGCCAAATCCGATGCGGAATGGTTTTACCGCGGCGAAGGCGCGGAAAAAATCGACGCATGTGCTCGGAAACATGGGGGCTATCTCACGTCTGAAGATCTAGCGGACTACGAGCCGGATTGGGTAGACCCGATTCGCGTAAACTATCGAGGCTACGACGTTTGGGAAATTCCGCCGAACGGGCAAGGGCTCATTGCCTTGCAGGCGCTCAATTTGGTGAAAGGGTGGACGTTTGCCGCGAAGGACTCGGTCGACACGTATCATAAACAAATGGAAGCGTTGAAACTCGCTTTTGCCGACGGGAAAACCTATATCGCCGATCCGCGGGACATGTCGGTAAGCACGGAGGCGCTGTTGTCAGATGCCTATGCTGAAGAGCGCCGCAAGTTGATTACGAATGAGGCGCTGGAACCGGAACCGGGCGAACCGCCGAAAGGCGGCACGGTTTATTTGGCAACCGCCGACGGGGAAGGAAACATGGTATCCCTTATTCAAAGCAACTATATGGGATTCGGGTCGGGAATCGTCGTCCCGGGAACGGGAATTGCGTTGCATAACCGAGGACATAATTTCTCGCTGGATCCGGCTTCCGACAATGCGCTGCGTCCCGGGAAACGGCCGTATCATACGATCATCCCCGGCTTTTTGACGAAAGACGGCGAAGCCGTCGGACCGTTCGGCGTTATGGGCGGATTCATGCAGCCGCAAGGTCACCTGCAAGTGATTATGAACACGATCGATTTCCATTTGAACCCGCAGGCGGCGCTGGACGCGCCGCGCTGGCAATGGCGGAAAGGGAAAATCGTCGAAGTCGAACATACCTTTCCGCATCATATCGCATCAGCATTGGCTGATCGCGGGCATGACATCCGAATCGCGCTTGAGCCGAACAGCTTCGGCCGCGGGCAAATCATTTGGCGCAACCCGGAAAACGGGGTGTTGACCGGAGGAACGGAGCCGAGGACCGACGGCATGGTTGCCGCTTGGTAAGAGGTCATTTGCACAAGTGTAGAAGAATCTAAGTTTTGATGAATCGTTATTTAAGAAGGTGTTTCCAAAAAAGTTTTTTGGGAACGCCTTTCGTCTTTTTTTTATAAATCTTCGAAAAACGGGTTGTCTTCTCCATTTATATGCTTTATAATCCTACTTAACCAAAAATGCCGTTTGTAAGGTGTATTTGTAAATTAGGTTAACAAACGAAAGTTAAATGGCAATGTTTGTTGCTTAATGCCAATTTTTACATAAAGAAAGGGTGTTCTTGTCGAAAAAAGTATTTTTCTATGTTCTAAATTGTTAAACTATTTTGTCAAATGGGGAGGTCCATTATGTTGAAAGTCGTTTGTAATCGTTCGATGGTGATGTTGCTTGCGCTCGTGATTGTATTAGCTGGTTGTGGTTCGCAATCTGGGAACAACAATGCTTCCGGAAAGTCAGACAACACAAATGGTTCAAAAGCTGGTCAGGCAGCGACGAAAAAAGAAAATCGTGACACGCTTGTTATTGGATTGGACGATGATCCGCCGCAGCTTGATCCGCATAAATCGACGGCAGCTGTCGATCGCCAAGTGTTTCAAAGTTTATACAACACACTTGTCGACCTTGATGAAAACTTGGAGTTCGTGCCGGAACTCGCAAAAAGTTGGGAAATCACGAATGGAGGGAAAACGTATGTTTTCAACCTTCAGGAAGGTGTAAAATTCCATGACGGAACACCGTTCAACGCCGAAGCGGTCAAATTCAACTTTGAACGCATGCTGGATCCGAAACTCGGTTCGCCCCGGAAATCGGAAATCAATCTTGTCGAGGCTGTCAAAGTTGTCGATGAATACAAAATAGAAATTGATTTGAAACAGCCGTATTCACCATTTTTGGCAGTGTTGTCCGACCGTGCCGGTATGATGGTATCGCCGACAGCGGTGAAAGAAAAAGGCAAAGATTTCTCGAACGCACCAGTAGGTACAGGTCCCTATAAGTTTGTCGAACGCGTGCAACAAGACCATGTGAAACTGACGCGTTTCGACGGTTACTGGCGCGAGAAACCGGCGATCAAAAACGTCGTCTACAAACCGTTTCCAGACGGAAATACACGGGTAACCAACATCATTTCCGGAAACTTGGACATGCTCAACCGGATTCCAACGAATAAGCTGGAAAAGTTAAAGAGCAGTCCGAACATTAAAGTCTCGGAAAAAGCGGGCCTCGGATTTCAAGGGCTCATGCTCAATATGAACAAAGCGCCGTTCGATAACAAAAAAGTACGTAAAGCGGTTAATATTGCTCTTGATCGCGAAGCCATTGCCAAAGTCGTCTTCGCTGGAGGCGTGACCCCGGCGGTAAGCCCGTTCCCGCCTTCGAGTTGGGCAAATCCGGAAGCGCTCGAAATTCCGAAAGCTGATCCGGCGAAAGCGAAGCAGCTGCTTCAGGAAGCAGGCGTCAGCAACGTGAACTTTACGTTGAAAATTACGCCGAAACCGCTGGAGAAAAAGATTGGTCAGATGATCCAATCGATGCTGGGAGCCGCTGGCATTCAAGTGAAAATCGAGATGGTCGAATTCGGAACAATGCTTGAGCAAATGCGCAACGGAGATTACCAGGCGCTCAGAATCGGGTGGAGCGGCCGTGCGGATCCGGACGGCAACTCGTATGTATGGTTCTCAACCAACGGCTCATTGAATGAGATGGGATATTCCAATGAAAACGTTGACCAATGGCTGAGTGAAGCGAGAACGACTTCCGACCAAGAAAAACGCGCTGAATTGTATGGGAAAGTTTCGCAAGCCCTATGGGAAGATGTACCTTACGTATTCTTGTATCATCCAAAGAACTTCATCACAATGAAAAAGTATGTTGAAGGATTTCATCACGTGCCGGACGGCATGATCCGGACGGAGACGATTTCGTTTAAATAATCTTTCCTAAGGTGTTGCGGGAAACTGCAACACCTTATGACTTCCTTTTTTTGAAAGGAGTTGGAGGCATGACCTTCTTTTTGCTTCGCCGGTTTGGTCTGATGCTAATCGTGCTGTTTCTCGTCAGCATCATCGTGTTTTCGCTCATTAGTCTGCTGCCCGGTGATCCTGCGCTGATTATGCTCGGTCAAGAAGCGACACCAGAAGCATTGGCCGCATTGCGTGAACAAATGGGGCTGAATGATCCGATTTACATTCAATATCTCCATTGGGCGACCGGAGTGCTGCAAGGCGACCTCGGTCATTCAATTCAAGACCACACACCGGTACTTGAAATTTTGTTGAACAAGATCCCTGTCACTCTCGAACTCACGATTATTTCATTTATCATTGCCATTCTCATCGCTTTGCCGATCGGCATTTTGAGTGCGGTCCGAAAAGGAACCCTTCTTGATTATTCCGGTACCTTCTTTGCACTCTCCGGTGTATCGCTGCCTTCTTTTTGGCTCGGCATTTTATTGATTTACGCGTTTGCCGTCCAACTAGACTGGTTTGCCCCGTCCGGATACGTGCCGTTCAGCGAAGACGTTTGGAGAAACCTGCTTCTCATGCTTCTTCCTGCAGTGACGCTCGGATCACGGTTGGCCGCAGAATTGATGCGAATGATTCGTTCCAGTCTGCTTGAGGTGCTTGAATCTGATTTTATACGAACCGGTTACGCGAAAGGATTGCTCGAACGCTCGGTGGTTTTTGGACACGCCTTGAAAAACGCTCTTATTCCGGTCATCACTGTTAGCGGACTACAGCTGACGACATTTTTCGGCGGTGCGGTGATTGTCGAAACGATTTTTGCCGTTCCCGGCCTCGGACGCCTTATATATGACTCGATCTTATCGAGAGACTATCCGGTCGTTCAAGGCGTCGTGCTGTTCATGGCTTTTGCCGTTGTCGTGACGAATTTCCTAATCGATATCGTCTATTCAATCATCGATCCGCGTATTAAGTTGAGCGGGGGGAGTAAATGATGGAGAATGCGAAACCAGTGGCGGGGCCAGCGCCCGTCGTGAAAAAAAATCCAAAGATCCGCCGGCTGCGCGAAATGTGGCAGCGGCTTTGGCTCAATAAATTAGCTGTCGCCGGCGGCTTTTTCATGCTGCTGTTAATCATCATGGCACTCTTTGCCGGCGTATTGTCGCCGTATGATCCGACATTGCAAAACTATTCGGTTGTTTTGCAGCCGCCGAGTGCCGAGCATTGGTTCGGTACCGACGGCTTAGGCCGCGACATTCTTACCCGCGTCATGCACGGTGCGCAAGTTTCCTTGAAAGCCGGCCTCATTTCCGTCGGCATTGCGCTCGCCATCGGGCTGCCGATCGGCTTGTTTTCCGGCTATTACCGCGGCTTGTGGGACGAGCTGCTCATCATGCGATTCACCGACGCGATGCTCGCTTTCCCGCCGCTTGTCCTCGCCTTGACGCTCGCCGCCGTGCTCGGTGCCGGCTTGGAAAACGCAATGATTGCGATCGGCCTCGTCTTCACACCGAACTACATTCGCTTGATGAGAGGCGAGGTGCTCGCCAAACGCGAAAGCGAATACGTCGCCGCCGCCAAGTCTTCCGGCATTAAAGATTGGCGCATCATGATGTTTCACATCTTTCCGAACGCATTCGGACCAATACTCGTTCAAGCGACGTTGAACGTCGCCGGGGCGATTCTCGCCGAAGCTTCGCTAAGCTTCCTCGGTCTCGGCACACAGCCGCCGACCCCGAGCTGGGGCGCGATGCTTGCCGACGGTCAAGGCTATTTGCAACAAGCACCGTGGATCGTCATCTTCCCGGGGTTGTTCATTTTCCTCGCCGTCATGTCGATCAATTTATTCGGTGACGGGATCCGGGACATGCTCGATCCGAAAACGAAATAAAGGGGCAACGTAAATGAACGGACTAACGCTCAATACTTTTTCGATAACGGCGAAATGCCGCCATACCGGCATGTTCGGCGTCGCGGTCAGCACCGCCCGGCCGGCCGTCGGCGGGTTGGTGCCTTACGCGAAAGCGGGGGTCGGTGCAATTGCAACGCAAGCGCTCGTCAATCCGTTCGTCGGCATTGACGGCATGCGTCATTTATCCGCCGGCCTTTCGGCCGCGGAAGTGAAGGAAAGGCTGCTTGGCGAAGACGACCCGGAGCATGTGGAGCGGCGCCAATTCGCGATCGTCGACGCCGCCGGCCGAACGGCCGGCTACACCGGCGGCGACACGGTGCCGTGGGCCGGGCATAAGGCCGGCGACGGCTTTGTCGTCGCCGGGAACATGCTCGTCGGCGCGGAGACGATCGAGGCGATGGCCGAGAGCTTCGCGGGCAGCGGCGAGCGGCCGCTCGCCGAGCGGCTGCTGGATGCGCTGGCCTGCGGCCAGCGTGCGGGGGGAGACAAGCGAGGGAAGCAGTCGGCAGCGCTGTATGTCGTGCACGAGGAAGAATATCCGCTCGTGGATATTCGGGTGGATGAGCACGCGGCTCCGGTCGATGAGCTGAAGCGCGTGTATGAAGTGTGTCAGACTGACTTGTTTCCGTATATGGCGAAAGCGCCGCGAAGAGCGAAGCGAAAGGCAGGGGGTGATGCCGGATGAACGAGAATCAACTGGAAGTGAAAGCGTTGAACGTTCGGTTCCGGGATCGGAAACGCTCAGTGTCGATTTTGCAGGACGTTTCGTTTTCGGTGAAAAAAGGCGAAACGCTATGCATCGTAGGCGAATCTGGATGCGGGAAAAGCATTACGTCGCTTGCGGTCATGGGATTGCTTCCGAAAAATGGGGAAGTGGCGTCTGGGGAGATTTTATTTGAAGGGGAAAATCTCGTTGGCAAGCGTATGAAGGAAATGAGCCGCATTCGCGGCAATGACATTTCGATTATCTTTCAAGAGCCGATGACGTCGTTGAATCCGGTGCATACGGTCGGCCGCCAAATCGCCGAAGTTGTTCAGCTTCATCAGAAAAAAGGGAAGCGGGAAGCGATGCGGCAAGCGATCGAAATGTTGAAGCTTGTCGGGATTCCTTCACCGGAGAAGCGCGTACGCGATTATCCGCACCAGTTGAGCGGGGGGATGCGCCAGCGGGTGATGATTGCGATGGCGCTGGCCTGCAATCCGAAGCTGTTGATCGCAGATGAACCGACAACGGCGCTCGACGTGACGATTCAAGCACAAATCCTTGAGCTCATGAACGACTTGAAAGACCGGCTTGGGATGTCAATTATCATGATAACGCATGATCTCGGTGTCGTTTCTGAAATGGCAGACCGCGTGCTTGTCATGTACGCGGGGAAAGTCGTTGAATACAGCGAAGTGGATAAACTGTTTGACTATCCGCGGCATCCATACACGCAAGGGCTGATCGAAGCCATTCCGAAGCTCGATGAAGAGCAAGAAGCGCTTGCAATTATCGAAGGAACCGTACCGACGCCGGAAAATATGCCGGCCGGCTGCAGGTTCGCGACGCGCTGTCCGTTTGCCAAGAATATTTGCCACAGTGAAGCACCGGGATTATACGGAGAGTCCGATCACCTTGTCAGTTGTTGGATGTACACCGAACGTTGGGAAAAGGAGGGAAACGAAAATGATCGAGGTGAAACAAAAGCCGCGGGAAAAAATGCTTGAAGTTCACGGGTTGAAAAAATATTTCACGAGCGGCGGCGGAATGCTGCAATCGAAACAAAAAGCCATAAAAGCCGTTGACGACCTGTCTTTCTTCATTTATACAGGGGAGACACTCGGTGTCGTTGGTGAATCCGGCTGCGGGAAATCGACGATGGGCCGCACGCTTCTGCGCTTGCAAGAGCCGACGTCAGGCGAGACGATCTTCGACGGACAAAACATCAACCGGCTCGGCAAGAAGAAAATGCGTTCGCTGCGCAAGGAAATGCAAATGATTTTTCAAGATCCTTACGGCTCATTGAACCCGCGAATGACGGTCGGGGCGATGCTTGGCGAAATCATTCATACCCATCAAATTGTCCCGAAAAAAGACACTGTGCCTTACATCCACCGGTTGCTCGAAGACGTGGGCTTGCGGGCCGAACATTATTGGCGCTATCCACATGAATTCAGCGGCGGTCAACGGCAAAGAATCAGCATTGCACGTGCGCTCGCCGTGAAACCGAAACTGATTGTCTGCGATGAGGCGGTTTCCGCACTCGACGTATCCGTTCAGGCACAGGTGCTTAATTTGCTGCAACGGTTGAAACGTGACTATCAGTTGACGTACTTGTTCATTTCCCATGACTTGTCGGTTGTCAAGCATATCAGCGACCGCGTTGCCGTCATGTACCTTGGTCAGATCGTGGAATTGGCCGATAAAAATGATTTGTACAAGCAACCGCAGCATCCATATACGCAAGCCCTTCTTTCGGCGATCCCGAGCGTCGGAACCGATCAGAAAAGAGAAAGGATTATTTTAAAAGGGGACGTCCCGAGTCCGTTGAACGTGCCGAGCGGCTGTCGTTTTCATACGCGCTGCCCATTGGCGGTTGAGAAGTGCAAGACGGACGTTCCAGCATTCAGAGAAGTCGCGGAGGGTCATTTTACGGCGTGCCACCTCGCGTAATCGCCATAATGGATTTAAGAGGGATCATCGTTGTACCATAAGCAATTTATCATAGCGAGGGAATGGTTCATTTGAAGCAGCAAAGGCAATTGTTTTTCGCATTTTTTCGCGTCGGCATTTTCGGTTATGGAGGCGGGCCGGCATCGATACCGCTTGTCCATAAAGAAGTCGTCGAAAATTATAAATGGCTCGATGACCGGGATTTCAACGACTTGTTGGCGCTTGCCAATACGCTTCCCGGGCCGATTGCCACAAAAATGGCCGGCTATATCGGCCACCGCGTCGCAGGTGTTACAGGAATGATCAATGCGGTGCTGGCCACGATCTTGCCATCGATCTTCATCATGGTAGTTTTGTTATCATCGCTCGCAGCCGTGAAAGACAAACCCTGGGTGCAAGGCATGACAGATGCCGTCATGCCGGTCGTCGGCGTCATGCTCGCCGTGCTCACCTGGAGTTTTTTTCGCAGATCGAAAGAAGGGCTTGGTTTATGGAAGAGTTTAATGTTCGTCGCAGGCAGCTTCGTGTTGATCAAAGTCCTTCCGAGCCCGGCCATCTTGATTTTAGCCTTGCTGCTGATCGGCTTGCTTAAGCCGGTACGCAAGGACAATGCCGATGCCGTTGGCGCGGAAAGGGAGGAGTCGGTATGATGATTTATTGGAAAATCTTCGTCGCCTTCTTCATTCCCGGCGTTCTCGGCTACGGAGGCGGTCCTGCTTCGATTCCGCTCGTCGAGGACCAAGTCATCGACCATTACGGCTGGATGGACGCCGAGAAGTTTGCCGAGGTACTGGCCATCGGCAACGCTTTACCCGGTCCGATTGCCACGAAGCTTGCCGGCTACATCGGCTATCAACAAGGCGGCATCCTCGGTGCGGTCGTCGGTGTCTTCGCCACCGTCGCACCGTCGCTCATTCTAATGATCTTTTTGCTGGGGATGCTGTACCGTTTCAAAGACTCGCCGAAGGTGAAACAAATGACAAATTTCATCCGACCGGCGATTGCGGTCTTGCTCGGTGTCATTGCCTTCCAATTTTTCGTGGAATCGTACCACGGCGCTGGTTGGCTGCAAACGCTCATCCTCACGGCTGCGAGCTTTTTCTTTCTTGAGAAGCTGAAAGTCCACCCGGCGATCGTGATCGCCGGCGCGCTAGGCTACGGCGCGATCTTCTTGGCGGCTTAATGTGGATTTAGCTCATACAGGTGAAAATTTCCGATAGGGCGAATTGCTGGAATCGCTCATGAGAGACGCTATTTGGATCAAATTCGCGATTTCCCAAAATTATCGCTCATCCAGAACGCTATTTTCCCAGAACCCCCGGAAATCGGATGGATTCCCGGTTGGTTTTTGGGAATAGCGCATCGTATGCACGATTCCATCTGAAAAAGCGGGCATATTAGGCAAATAGCGCATCTGATGCACGTTTTTCATATAACATGAGATTTTCGGTAAACCGAAAATGTCCGTTTGGTCGAACTGCTGGAATCGCTCATGAGAGACGCTATTTGGATCAAATTCGCGATTTCCAACGATTATCGCTCATCCAGAACGCTATTTTCAGAGAACCCCCGAAAATCGGATGGATTTCCGGTTGGTTTTTGGGAATAGCGCATCTGGTGCACGATTCCATCTGAAAAAGCGGGCATATCAGGCAAATAGCGCATCTGATGCACGATTTTCATATAACATGAGATTTTCGGTAAACCGAAAATGTTCGATTGGTGCTAGGAAAGTTCGAACACTTTTACAGATGTTTTGAGACGTTCAAATTCCTCCAATGCGATTGAGCCTGCCTTTTTTGTTAGTGCATTTGCTGCCCCTGCTGCCGCTGCCATGCATAAGCAATGTTTGATTTTATTCCCGCTGTAAAGTCCGGCAATGAATCCAGCCGCGAATGAATCTCCTGAACCTACACTGTTCACCACATTAATGGGAGGGGGGATTACTCGATAAAATTTGTCGTTTGCAGATACGATTGCTCCGTCTTTACCTAATGTAACGATCATAATCGGAATCTTGAATTTTCTCCATTTATTTAGAGTGTGAACCACTTCGTCTTCCGAAATTTGATCGACACCGACAATTTGGGCCAATTCTTCTTGATTCGGTTTTATGAGGAAAGGTTCAGCCATCAAAACTTCTTTAAATGGTGCTCCACTAGTATCAACAACTGCTTTTGCCCCTTGTGCATGAATGACTTTGACAAGTTCGGCATAAGATCGGTTCGTCAAACCCTGCGGCAAGCTCCCTGACAAGACGATGTACTCACTCTTTGAAGCTAGAGCATCAAGCGTTTTCTTCAACTGGTTCCATTGCTCGTGATTAATCCATGGCCCTTTTTCGAGAATTTCTGTAGACTCGTTTTTTTGTTTGTCAATCACGTTCAAACAAATTCGTGATTCACCGGAGACGTGGACAAATTCATGTTCAATTTGTAATAAATCCATACTTTCAGATAAAAATGCTCCGTTGTAACCCCCAGCGAACCCCGTCACTGTAACGGGGATGTTTAAGGTTTTCAATACCTTTGCGACGTTGATTCCCTTTCCGCCAGGTTCGATGTGCATTTGATTTACGCGATTGACTCTGTTTTTTTCAAATGACGCCATATAGTAAGTTTTATCGATGGCGAGATTTAAGGTGACTGTCGTTATCAAAAGGTTTCCCCACTTTTCTGTCGAAATGACGTACACAACCAAAGCCGATTTAATTGTTGATTTTCAATTTGGTGAGTTGTCTGAAGCCTTCCTTCCTATTGTGCGAAGAAATCACTGTTGCGCTCACTTCGTTAGCGAAACGGAGGCAATTTGACAAAGGCTTCTCTTGTCTTCTTGCGAATAAATATCCCATATCAAAGATATCTCCTGCTCCAGTAGTATCGACGACGTCTGTTTCGTGACTTGGGGGGACTTGAATGAGTTCACCGTCCTTCATAACAGCAGCGCCATTTGCGCCAAGTTTCACCACAACTTCCCCACAATACTTTTTAACGATATCCAGTCCTTTTTGCCATTCCGATGTATTCGTCAAATGACAAATTTCTGTTTCATTCGGCATGAAGACATCGACAAATTGAAGCAGATGAAAGGTCTGCGATTTTCTTTTCTCAGTCCATCCAGATGGATCCCAGCTTGGATCAAAGTAGACGCGTTTTCCAAGCGATTGTTGTTCTTTCGCGACTACGACAGCCTCGATTGGTGAAAATTTCGGCAGCAAATACGTCCCACAAATCACAACGTCATCACAGACATCGAGAAGTTCTTTTTTGGCATGATAAATAGACAAACCGAACGCATCATGAGCCCCGGAAACAGAAACTATCGCCCTTGAGCCATTTTCATGTACGATAACGAAGCCGTTAGGCGTTATGGTGTTTTCCACACATACAATACCTTCCGTTGCAAGTCCCCTTGTTTCTAATTCACGAATGAGAAACTTCCCTTGATCATCGTTTCCGATGCTTGAAATGATGTTGGCCTTCACGCCAAGGGCATGCAAGGCAATTGCCATGTAACCTGCCGTTCCGGCGACTCTCGTTTCAAAGCTTTCGGCCTCGATTTCGGCATCCCAGTGAGGGGCTTCTTTCACTTTTCCAATGACCGTATCCACGTTATAATTCCCAATAATACCAACAGGGTTCATAAAAAAACAACCTCCTCGATCAACGATGTTTCATTATTGTTTAACAGCGGCAGTCGTTAAGCCGGAAACTAAATATTTGTTGAGAAAAATAACGATCAAAATCGGTGGGATCATCGTGATCACACCAGCGGCGGTCATTAATCCGTAATTAATCGATGTTCGGCCAACAAATTCGGTGATCAGTACCGTTAAAGGTTTTGTTTCCGAAGGAGCAAACACCAGTGGAATCAAGAATTGGCTCCATGCATTTAAGAAGGTCAAAATCGCAACGGCGACCACACCAGGTAGAGCAATAGGCAAAATCGTCCATAAAGCCCTGAGTTTTGTCGCACCGTCAACCGTAGCGGCTTCTTCCAACTCTTTCGGGATCGTTGCAAAATAACTTCTCATTAACCATACGGCTAACGGTGCAAAAGCGGAAACGTAGATTAACGTAATGCCCACTTGCGTATCGATCAAGCCAATACTTATCATGACTTTATACAACGGAATCATGACTGCATAGGCTGGCAAGGCCATGGTGATTAAAATCATACTAAAAATGATGTTTCGCCCTTTGAAGGGTATTCTCGCAAAAGCATATCCAGCTAAAATTGAAACGATCACCACGACGACGGTAGAACCAAGACAACTAATTGATGTGTTGACCATTGCCCCTTTGAACTGAACCCATAACGACGACTGTTTATCGAAGCCTAAAAGTTGTTGGTAGTGTTGCAAACTTAACGGAATAGGCAAATACTTTGGCGGCAAGGTCGTTAAAGCTTTATTGGATAACAGGCTTGTACGGAGTGCCCAATATATGGGGGCCAATGTCCAAAATAAAATAAAAACGACGGATATTCCCGTTTTTAGTTTTTTCATGTTTTCGCCCTTCTTTCCCTCAATAACCAAATATAAAGCACGCTAATGGCCAAAGTAGCTATGGTAATAAGCAAGGAAAGTGCCATGCCCAATCCTAGGTCCAACTGACGAAAAGCAATTAGGTAGGTTTGGATTAAAATCGATCGAGTATCCAAGGCCGTCCCTGTAAGAACAAATATTTCATCAAACAAATTTACGGCCATAAATGTCATTTGCGTTAATGCTATGGCGATTGCCGGTTTCAACATAGGCAACGTAATTCTCTGGAAGCGTTGCCACCGATTTGCTCCGTCAATTTCTGCGGCTTCATAAATGTCGTCAGGAATGGTGGTGAGTGCTGCCAATAAAATGACGGCAACGATCGGAATCATTTTCCAAATATGAACGATCGCCACGAGAAAAATCGCAAGACCAGGTTGACCCAACAAGACTTGATACGAATCAATGAGACCTGCGTGAAGCAAAAGATCGTTTAAAACACCATAGGAAGGATCGTAAATCCATTTCCAAATCACACCATTTACCACAGGGGGCAATGCCCATGGAAGAATCACCAATGCAAGCACAATTCCTCTTCCCCTGAATTTGTTTCTCAACGTCAGGGCGATGAACAGACCTCCGAGAAATTCCCCGACAATCGCCAAAATATAGTACAAAGCTGTGTTTCCAGCCGCCCGCAATACAACGGGATCCTGTAATAAATTGATATAGTTGCTTAAGCCCACAAACTTCACGTCTGCCGGCTTTGTTAAATTTAATGACTTGAAACTGTCGATCAATGTAACGAAACCCGGATAAAAAACTAAGCTGATCATGACAAAAGCTAGAGGAAAAATTAATAAGTACGGAAATATTTTCTTTCTCACCTGCATGTCTTTCCTCCCTTAAAGAGAGGGGCTGTAAAATTACTTTACAGCCCGTCCTAGATATTACTTCTGAGTGATTTCTTTTGCTTTATCGCCAATTTTTTGGATGCCTTCGTCGAGCGACAGTGAACCTTTCGCCATTTGATTAATCGTAGTAGCGACTGTTGTGCTGAATTCAGGGTACCAAGGTGGTGTGCCTTGGGGGAATAAAGGTTCAACTGTTGGGAGGACTTTGAGTATTGTATCGCCACCAGGCAATTCTCCGGCTTCATTCATTGATTCGAGAACGCTTTTACGATTGGGCAGTAAGCCGAGATCCTTATATAATTTTTTAACATTTTCAGGTTGATTTAACCATTTGATGAATGCTACTGAAGCCTCTTTATGTTTCGAAGCCTTAGGAATTCCGAAGGCCCCAACCAATCCGAATGTCCGGCTTTCCCCATCTTTACCGGGAACAGGAATCATCTGAACGCTATCGCTCACTTTTGATTTTTCTGAATCTTTATAGACGGCGTAATTTCCAGACCATCCCGACAAATCAATGGCAGATTTTCCGGACTTAAATTGATCGATGACATCGACGTCTTTCAAGCTGACAGCAGCAGGATCAATAATATGATCTTCTTTCATGCTTTCGATGATAAACTGCATCGCTTTGTATCCAGCCGAATTCTTAGAAGTAAATAAAGGGTTCCAATCCTTATCGAAAAGTTCTCCGCCATATGCTTTTGTCATCAAATACCACGGTGTAGCAGCTCCTTCCGTAGCAGACAGAGGCAAACCGAGAGGATAATCGACGATACCTTTGCTCTTGATTTTTTTAGCATCTTCAATCAACTGTTGAGGAGTTTGCGGCATTTCGGTAATGCCTGCAGCTTTAAAATATTTCTCGTTAATATATGTGACACGAAAATCGTTAAAGTAGGGCATCGCCAAATAGTGATCATTGTATTTGAAAATATCCATCGTCGGGATGTCGTCAATCAACTTTTGATCAAAGTATTGGTTTAAAGGTTCGTACCAATTCGATGCCCCAAATTGCCCGACCCAAGACCAGTCAAATTCGGTGATGTCTGCGGGGGCAACTCCGGCAGCTGCAGAGGTGACGATTTTATCATGAATGTCGTCCCAGCCGAGCGTTTCAATGTGGACGGTTATGCCGGATTCTTTCTTGAATTCATCCAGCATGCTTTGCGGGATTTTCGACCAAGGCGGCAGCAAAGCCTTAATTTCCGTGCCTTTTAAATCTTTTTGACCGTTGCCGTCTCCGGCTGATCCTTCGCTGTTTCCTTGTCCTGAACAGCCGAAAGTGACAATACTTAAGACGAGAACCATGCCAATCATCAACCATTTTTTACAACCCATGATTTTCTTCATTATATCCTCCTTTTTGAAGCGTATCTGCAAGCGTTTGCAATTTTTCGGCGGGAGATGACTTCTCTCCCTATGCCTTTTGATCCGATTTGACATTCAAAATGATTTGCTTTGCAACATCTTTCACTACTTGTCTAGCTGTGAGAAAATATTTTCTTGGATCGGATTCCTTTGGATGTTGCTTAAGATATTGACGCAGTTCTTCGATAAATGTGTTCTTTAAATCTGTTGAAATATTGACTTTACTTACGCCAAACTTCAATGCTTCTCGAACGCTTGTTGACGAAACACCTGAAGCACCATGCATGACGATCGGAAGGCAAACTCGAGTTGAAATTTCTTGCAATCGATTGAAATCAAGTTTCGGGTCATCTTTGTATACGCCATGCGCGGTGCCAAATGCTGGTGCGAACGAATCGATCTTGGTTTGTTTCACGAATGTTTCTGCTTGTTGAGGACTCGTATATCGTGCTTCGGCTTCAACGATTTCCAAATCTTCTTCAACGCCTCCAATTGTTCCCAGCTCTGCCTCGACCGGAACGTCAACCGGGTGGCAAACCTCCACGACTTTTTGTACGAGAGCAATATTTTCGCTAAAGGAAAGCCTTGATCCGTCGAACATGATCGAGGTGTAACCAGCACGTAAACATTTAATGACAGTTTCAAAACAATCGCCGTGATCTAAATGCAGAGCGATGGGGATCGTCGATTTTTCTGCAGCCACTCTCGCCATCGCAGCCATATACTCGACTCCAACATATTTAATCGTTCCGGGTGTGGTTTGAAAAATAATCGGACTGCTCAGTTCTTCTGCGGCTTCTACCACGGCTTTCATGATTTCGAGGTTATGAGTGGCAAAGGCGGGAACCGCGTAATGATTTTGGTATGCATTGATCATCATCTCTTTTGAAGATACAAGCGTCATATCTTCCTCCTACTCGTCTTTCAAAACAACGACTTGATTTAGGTTTCTCGGTTTATCCGGATTCAACCCCATTTTGATGGTTCTGTAGTAAGCCAACAGTTGAAGAAACGGCAAATATAAGATGAGACGCGCCTGATCCGTTAATCCGCTCTCAAGTTCAAGTAAGTGACTGCCTGCAAATGACTCCAAATTCTCCCCGACGACTACGGTTGCACCAGTTGAGGGACTCACTTCCGTAATAACGTCCTGCTCATATGATTGAATATTGAGTTGGTTTAATAGAACGACACAGCACTTTTCATTAAGAACTGATATCGGTCCGTGGCGAAACTCAAGGGGATTGAACGATTCGGAAAAGGATTGGGTCATCTCTTTCATTTTCAACATGCCTTCACAAGCCAATCCGAAGTACGAACCTAATCCTAAATAAATAAAGTGATCGTAACGTAAATCTTCACCGAGCCGTTTTCCTAAGGATTCCGCCTTTTTGAAGACTTTATCGCCCAAAGAAGATAACTGGTCCAATTCTTTAAGAAAGGATTCGTTGTTCGACACAACCCCGGCTATGACCTGTGATGCAAGCAGTAAATTTGTAAAAGTGCTCGTCATCACGATGCTTTTTTCTTGGACATGCGGGAGCAATATTTTATGGCTGCCCGGTTGTATGGCCATGTCGCTTTTCGGATCACTCGTGATTGAAATGCATTCAGCAAGCTTTTGCTTTTGTACAAATTCGATGGCACGAACCACCTCGGTCGTATTTCCAGACCGGGACAGTCCGATAATGATTGACTTTTTATTTTTATCGATGACTGAATCCGGTTTGAGAAAAATTTCCGACGCTGGCACTGCTCTTGCCATGATTCCCGTAACTTCGGCGAAATTTAATGCGGCCGCTATGGAGATGTAATAAGAAGTTCCGCATCCAATGAAAATGACTTCGTCTGGGCTTTCCCTCTGAAAAATTTCGAGGACCTTTTCCTTGGATGCTTTAACAGTGTTCACCGTAGTCTTCCAAGTGCCCGGCTGTCTGTAAATTTCTTCGTAAGTATAACTAGATGTCATTTTCTCTCCCCTTTCAAAAATGCAAAAAATCGAAAATTCTTAACCTTCCAACCGAAAAATTTCTCTTTCAATTGTCTGCGCAGTAAAGTAACTATACCATCATAGGGTTGATGGGTCAACCCTATGTGTAAAAATTAAATCAACTCGGTATAAAAACGACAGCGATCACCGCGGACGATTGAACGACAAAATTCAACGGGAATACCTTCAGAGTTATAAGCAATTCGATCCAAGAGAAGAGCGGGGCTGCCTTCTTTTACCTCCAAATAATAACTTTCATAATCACGAATAAGGACAGGTTCAAATATTTCCTTTGCTTTCATCACCACGACACCGAACTTCATCTCCATGATGTCATAAAGGGACTGTTTTTTCAGATCGTCTTCAGACAGGGAAGTCACGATGGATTTCGGTATAAATGATGTTTCTAAAATCATTGGCTCATCATTGGCGCAGCGCAATCTGCGCAATTCAATCACCTTTTGTTTCTCTTGAAGGTTCAACTGTTTGGCCACACTTGCTGTAGGCATCCGTTCTTTAATGCTAATGATCCGATCTTTCGGATTCATTCCTTTATCCTGCAAAACTTTGCTGAAGCTGTAAAAAGCGGTGAGCGATTGTTCCAATTTAGGTTTTGAAACGAAAGTTCCCTTTCCTTGAATTCGATTCAATAAACCGTCTTGAACGAGATCCTCAATTGCCTTTTTTACTGTATTTCGGCTAATCTGAAACTCTTGTCTCAGCTCGTTTTCCGACGGGATCTTATAGCCTGCAGACCATTCTCCCGATTCAATTTTTTCTTTCAGAAGCTCTTTCAGTTGATGGTATAACGGAACAAAACTTTGAGGATCTATCGTTTTCACTTTTTTATTCTCTCCCTTTCCTAACCTGTATATATGGTAAGGAGCTGTTAGCGCTCATTATTGTTTCAAAGTTTACCATGTTTCATAAATATAAACAAACACCAAAAGCGCTTCATAATGCCGTTCGGCGAACGCTTTGAAGAAATCTTTCTAGGTTGCATGAAGAACGGTCCCCGTTCATTCGTTGAAGAATCGAATGGACGGGGGAGGGTTCGCGAATCTGATGCACGTTTTATATAAAACATGAGATTTTCGGTCAACCGAAAATGTCCGATATAATGTTTCGGGACGGAATCGCTCATGAGAGACGCTATTTGGATCAAATTCGCGATTTCCAAAGATTATCGCTCATCCAGAACGCTATTTTCAGAGAACCCCCGGAAATCGGATGGATTTCCGGTTGGTTTTTGGAAATAGCGCATCACATGCACGATTCCATCTGAAAACCGGGCATATTGGGAAAATAGCGAATCTGATGCACGATTTTTAATATAACATGAGATTTTCGGTAAACCGAAAATGTCCGATTTAATGTTTCGGGACGGAATCGCTCATGAGAGACGCTATATGGATCAAATTCGCGATTTCCAAAGATTATCGCTCATCCAGAACGCTATTTTCCGAGAACCCCCGGAAATCGGATGGATTTCCGGTTGGTTTTTGGGAATAGCGCATCTGGTGCACGATTCCATCTGAAAAAGCGGGCATATCAGGCAAATAGCGCATCTGATGCACGATTTTCATATAACATGAGATTTTCGGTCAACCGAAAATGTCCGATTGATCCCACCCCGCGAGATCCCACCTCACCCGCCGCGAACATCCCGGCCAATTTTTCATATGATTCGCACACCGGTGTGTGGCGCGCCGGTTTTTTCTTGTCCGGATCTTCAAGAAATCCCTTGTCCCACTTGACTTTTTGGTATATAACCATCGCCGCTTTAATAAAATGTTACAAACCTGCATTTGAGGGGTTGAGGTGAGAACGTGGGAGCTTCGAAGTGGATGTCACTGTTGGGTTTACCTGCATCGGTACTTCGCAGCCTGTACACATAAAGTCTCATTTCACACCTTTCACATCCAATTTAGGGAGGCGAGTGGTGTGCACGATTACATCAAAGAGCGAACCATCAAGATCGGAAGACATATCGTGGAGACGAAAAAGACGGTGCGGGTCATTGCCAAGGAGTTTGGGGTTTCCAAAAGCACGGTACACAAGGATTTGACGGAACGGCTGCCGGTGATCAATCCGGAGCTGTACGTTCAGGTGAAGGAGGTGCTTGATTTTCACAAGTCGATCCGCCATCTTCGCGGCGGTGAGGCGACGCGCGTGAAATACCGGAAGGATTCCGATTCCAAGAAAGCGGTGGTGAAGTAACTTTTATAAAAAAATCTGCCTGCTGCCACTTTTTATGATACACTGAAGATTAAGGGAAATTTATGACGAATATGCTCGAATGGCGCAGGCAGGGAGGATAACATGTTTTCAAAGGATATCGGGATCGATCTCGGGACGGCGAATGTTTTGATTTACGTCAAGGGCAAAGGGATCGTGTTGGATGAACCGTCTGTGGTGGCGATGGACACGAAGACCGGCAAAGCGCTGGCGGTCGGCGAAGGCGCGCGGAAGATGGTCGGCCGGACGCCGGGAAATATCGTGGCCACTCGGCCCTTGAAAGACGGGGTGATCGCGGATTTCGAGATTACGGAAGTGATGCTCAAACACTTCATTAATGAGATAAAAGTGAAAGGGTTTTTCGGAAAGCCGCGCATTCTCATTTGTACACCGACGAACATTACGTCCGTAGAACAGAAAGCGATCAGGGAAGCCGCGGAAAAAAGCGGCGGCAAGAAGATATACTTGGAAGAGGAGCCGAAGGTGGCGGCGGTCGGCGCAGGGATGGACATTTTCCAGCCGAGCGGCAACATGGTGATTGACATTGGCGGTGGAACGACCGATGTTGCGGTGTTATCGATGGGCGACATCGTCACCGCCTCTTCGATTAAGATGGCGGGGGACAAGTTCGACGCGGAAATCTTGCAGTACATCAAGCGCGAGTACAAGTTGATGATCGGCGAGAGAACGGCCGAAGATATAAAAATGAACGTGGCGACCGTGTTTCCGGGTTCGCGCAACGAGGAGATCGACATTCGCGGGCGCGATCTTGTGACCGGGCTGCCGCGGACGGTAACGGTTCGCTCGAGCGAGATTCAGGCTGCGTTGGAAGAGCCGATGGATACGATCACGACGGCGGCAAGAAACGTGTTGGAGCGGACACCGCCGGAACTGTCCGCGGACATCATCGACCGCGGCATCATCTTGACGGGCGGCGGCGCGTTGCTGCACGGCATCGACCAATTGCTTTCCGAGCAATTGAGGGTTCCGGTGTTGATCGCCGAAGAGCCGATGAAAGCAGTCGTGAAAGGGACGGGCATTATGCTCGAGCAGTTGGACAAGCTTCCGCGGAAGCAAATGGTGTAAGGAGGGGTTTCATGTTTCGTGGATTTTACGCAGCGGCGAGCGGCATGCTGACGCAAATGAGGCGCGAAGAAATGTTAACGAACAATCTTGCGAACGTCAATACGCCGGGATTTAAGGCGGACCGGGCGGCCATTCGTGCGTTTCCGCAAATGTTGATCGAGCGGATGGGCGGCGATGCGCTGCCAGGCAGGACGCCGATCGGTTCGGTGGCGACAGGTGTGTACGTGCAGGAGACGATCCCGTTGTTCCGGCAAGGGGACTTGAAGGACACCGGAAATGCGACGGATGTCGCCTTGTTGCAAGGGCAAGTTCCGGATGAGGCGGGCGCGTTGTTCTTTGCGGTGCGCAATGCCGAAGGCGAGCCGCGTTATACGCGAAACGGAAACTTCTCGGTTGACGGGCTTGGGCGCATCGTGGACAATCACGGCGATTTTGTGCTCGGCACGGACGGAAACACGATCACGGTCAATGACGGGCAATTTAAAATTGACAGCGACGGCACGGTGGTCGATAACGGCCGCGTCGTTGGACGGTTGCAAGTCGCCTACGCGGCCGATGCGTACGGGCTCGTGAAGGAAGGAAACGGGCTGTATCGGAACGCGAGCGGGCAGGCGCTGCCGTCAGTCGTCGGGAACGGCGAGATCCGCTATCAGCTGAAGCAAGGGTTTCTGGAAACGTCGAATGTCGACGTGCAGAAGGCGATGGTTGAGCTGATGGAGGCGTTTCGGAATTTGCAGGCGAATCAGCAAGTGTTGAAGGCGTATGACAAGACGATGGGGCTGGCCGTTAACAAAGTCGGCTCGCTCAATTAGGAGGCCATCCGATGAACCAGGGAGCGATCAATGCGGCGGTCACGATGGGGCAGCTGCAGAAACAGATCGATACGATCGGACACAATCTCGCGAATCTAAATACATACGGCTACAAAAGGCGGCAAGTCGAATTTTCCGACTTGCTGTACCAGCAAGTGAACAACTTGCCGATTCCGGAGGAGTCAAACGCGGATAACCGGCTGACGCCGGGCGGCATTCGCCTTGGCAGCGGCGGGGCTTTGGCGGAGACGAACGTCAACTTGAAGCTCGGCGCGATCCAGGAAACCGGACGCGCGCTTGACTTCGCGCTCTTGGACCCGAATCAATTTTTACAAATTGATTCGATGGACGCCAACGGGGATACGACCCGGATGTTTACGCGAGATGGAGCTCTTTACTTGCAGCCGGACGCGGGCAATGCTGATCGGTTGAATCTCGTAACGAAAAACGGTTACTTTGTGATCGGAACGAACGGTCCGATCCAAATTCCGGCCGGCTACGACAAGATTGAAGTTGCCGAAAACGGAACGATCCGCGTGAAAATGCGCGACGGTTCGGCCGTCGAGGCGGGACGGCTCGACCTCGTGAACATTTTGCGGCCGCAGCTGCTTGAGTCGGTCGGCGGGAACGCGTATGCGTTCGGCGATTTGCAAGGATTGAACTTGAATGAGAATGACGTAATGCAGGCGGTGCCGCAACAAGACGCGCAAGTGCGCCAAGGGGCTTTGGAGTCGTCGAACGTCGACTTGGCGACGGCGATGACAAGGTTGTTGAATGCGCAGCGAGCCTATCAGTTCAACGCGCGGGCCGTCACGATCGCCGACGAGTCAGCCGGCGTGATCAACAACATTCGCTGACCGCGCGAACTCGAATGAACGGGGAATGACTATGTTTAAGAAGAAAGATAAGGAACGGGAGCAAACCGAAGCGCACGAAAACGAGGAACAGGCGACAAGCCGCGAAGAGCGGCGGAAAGCAAAGAAAAACCGGAAACAGGAGAAACACCGTTTCCGCGTCCGGCTCATTCCGATCTGGCTGCGCCTCATCCTCGTCATCATCCTGATGGCGGCGAGCCTCGCTGCCGGTGCTATGGTCGGGTACGGCCTCGTTGGCAAAGGCGATCCGTATGACGTGTTTCAGAAGGAAACATGGACACACATATACGATGTCATTCATAAAGGCACAGAATAGCAGCCGCAGCGTGACTCTCGACGGCGAGTTTTTCGGCGGTCGGCCGAAAAATGGGCGGAATCGCGCATGAGAGACGCTATTTCGTGAAAATGAGCGGGGTTGGGCCCCTTAACGATCACTGAGCGCCTTATTTTTCGAAATGTGCCCAAAATCGTGATGATTTTTACGAGTTTCTTCGAAATAGCGCTTCTCATGATCGATGCGCGCCTAGCGAAGCTAGGCATAACTAGCCGGTGGAAGTCCGGTCGAGGTAAGGGTCAAGCCGCCTCGTAGCTAGCAGGCAGGCATGGGAGAAATCCGATGATCTGAAGCCCTGCGAAAAGCGATGCC